>DATAMU010000602.1:0-7569 GCA_036266605.1 Candidatus Acidiferrum sp.
GGTGCCCGTGCGCTACGCGAACGACCTGCTGAAGTTAACCGTTGATCTCACGCGGCTACATCATCGCCGCGACATGACGTTGTAGCGGCGACTTTACGTCGCCAACCTTTCCGCCTCAACCTGCTTCTACCCCGACGAACCGCGCGCCACCGCCTTCTGCGAGCCGGCCTGAACACGCAGCACCAACATATAAAGAACGATCAGCACATTGCCCAGCAGTACGATCCATTTGATCGGATGCGGGTGGCGAATCAGCGAGAATACTTCCCACGGCAGATACATCGCTCCCGACAAGAGCGCGAACCATTCGGCCCATTCACGCTCGTGCCATAAGCCGTAAGCTTCGGCAAAACGCACCAACGAATAGGCCATCGCGGCGGCAGCCAGCGCCCACAAACCTTTGTCGGTCGTCTTGCCGGCAGCCTCGACGAACAGGTTCGACAATCGCCCGCCCGGGCTGGCGTGTAGAAATCGGATCAACTGCTCCGCAAAGGTATCGAGATTTTTGTGGACGAGCCGCAGCAACCCCAAGCCCAGCAAAAGGACGACAATACCTTTTGCCGCTTCGAACATCGCGACCCCTCTTAAAGCCACCGTCTGCTTGTGCATATGCATCGACCTGGGTGCCTGCTAAACGGTAAGGTGTCGCGGAGTAAAGTTCAAGTCGCTCAGATTCGCCTTTTATGAAACATAATTTATGTAATTTCGGCGCAGAAAACGAACGCCCCGGTTCTGCGTGGAACCGGGGCGCTCTGCGAATGTCGCCCGTTAAAAGTTAGGCGAGAGCTGATGCACCACTCACTGCGGCTGCTTGATTTCGGGTCCCGCCTGCTCGATGCTGCCCTTCACCAATTCCGTCTTCACTTCCGATTTCTGGTTGGCCAGCAAGTTCACTTCGGTTTCGAACGTTCGGTAGCCCGGCAGCTCCACTTTGATACGGTGCTTGCCCGGGCTGAGCAACATCGAGTGGCCGACGCCGCCAAACTCGCTGGCGTGCCCGACGAACCTGCCATCCAGGAAGACCGCCGCGCGACCCGGTTGAACATCTAGCTTTAATGTCGAGGTAATGTCAGGAGTCACAGCCCGCGGGCTCAGCGTCAGCCGCACCACGACTGTATGCACTTGTCCCGGCTCAACGACGACCTTCTGCACATCGTCGTCGTAGCCAGACTGCCGCACGGCAATCTCATGCTCACCCGGCAACAGCAGCAACCTCTTGTCGCCCTTCAGCTCTTTCAAATATCCGACGTAGTTCCCATCGACCCATACGCCCGAACTCTTCTCGACCTTGGAAACGCCCTCCAGCTTCACTTCGCCGAGGACTTTGCTTCCGCTGGTGGGCGCCACTTGGTTTGGCCGAGTCTGACCGGTGCAATAGACGGCCGCAAAAGTCAGGCACAGCATCATCAGGGAGAGAACCCGCCCCGGTCCTGAAACTCCAAAATTGACCTTCATCCTGTTCATGTCCTCCGATCGCTGTTGAGTCTTCATTTTTTCGCGTCGCAATTTGTTCATCATGTAAGGTTTGATTCAAGGCGACGGCGCTGGGTTTCCACCACTGTAGCCCACTCGGCAACCTCGGTAACTCGAATTTGCCGGCGGTGCCTCAGATAGTCACGGTGCCGGATCGCTCTGGCGGATCGAGCGCCATTGCTCACGGCGCCGAAACCCGTCCGTCTATGCACACAGCAACTACATTTTCGCGGAGATTCCAGGTACGGGTGTTGTCTCGATGCTGGCAGGCATCGGCTCCGCGACGCGATCAAAAAAGAGGGGTGTCCATGCGAATCGTCAATCGTCTCGGTGTGTGTCGAATCGCTGTAGGTCTTCTCGCCGCATCTACCATCATTGCCTTACCGGCAAGCGCGCAATTCAAAAACGGATCCCAGGCCACCGAACTCAAGCTCCCCACGCTCAGCCAGCGCTCGATCGTCACCCAGCAAATCGGCCTCACCGACATCGCCGTGAATTATTGCCGGCCGCTCGCCGCAAATCGCGAACTCTTCGGCAAAGTAATTCCGTACGGCCAGGTCTGGCGCGCAGGCGCGAATGAAAACACCGTCATCTCGTTCACCGACGATGTGAGTGTCGAAGGCAAGCCGCTCGCCGCCGGGACGTATGGTCTGCACATGATTCCCGCCGCGGATCAGTGGACGATTATATTCTCGAAAAATTCCACCTCGTGGGGCAGCTTCACTTACGACGAAAAAGAAGACGCGCTCCGCGTTACTGTGAAGCCCCAATCGGCGGAATATGAAGAAGCTCTCACCTACTCATTCGAGGATGTAAAGCCGGCTTCAACCGCCGTCACGCTGCACTGGGCAAAGACAGCCGTGCCCTTTCACGTCTCCGTCGATGTAAACAAGATCGTCCTCGCCAGTATCAACAACCAGCTTCGCAGCGTGGGCGGATTCTCTTGGGCTGGATACGACGAAGCTGCGCTCTGGCTGCTCGACACCGGGGAAAATCTCGATCAAGCCATCGCCTGGGAGGACCGTTCCATCCTGATGGAAGAGCGCTTCGACAACCTGCTCAATAAATCCGAAATCCTCGCCGCTCAAGGTAAGAAGGAAGAGGCCGCCGCTCTGAAAGCGAAGGCGCTTGACGTCGCCTCCGGCTATCAACTTCACGCCTATGGTCGCGGCCTGCAATTCCAGAAGAAACAGGACGAAGGCTTCGCCGTCTTTCAGATCAACATCAAGAAGCGTCCAAACGAGTGGTACACGCACGGCGAGATTGCGCGAATCGCATCCGCTAAAGGCGACTACGCCACTACCGTCAAAGAGTTGAATCTCTCGCTTCAGACGGCCCCCGACGTTGCCAAGAACCAAATCAAAGGCCTGATCGCCAAAGCAGAGAAGAAACAGGACATCAACTGACGAGGCAGGGGCACGTCATCTCCAGGCCTGTCTTCCAAAACTCGACCGAAAATCAAACGCAATGCCGCCGGGTGCGAAACCAATCGCATCCGGCGTTGTTTGCCGCAAGAAGATCGTCATTCTCACCAGTAACCCCCAAGCCCCGCCCCCCTCTCCTGTCCATTAGTTCAGGTACACTTTCCCTATAGGTTCCAACCCAATTCCAGCGGGAGGGCTGGGCTATGAAATTTGGCATCCGACGTTCTGGCGCCGGCATCCGCAGGCGCTTCCAGGTGCTTGCCCCCGGCGCCTCGCTGCGAAAGCGCATAGGCTACAGCCTCGCCATCGTGCGCCTCATTCTCGTCCCGGTCATCTTCCTGGCGATTTACTACCTGCTCGAAATCGGCTGGATCGTAGACCGCATCGTCAGCTTCGACGCCCCCGCTGCGACTCTCGCCCAACAAGCCTCCATCACCATGCTCGAGGCCCGGCACGCTGAGCGCAACTATCTCCTCCTCTACGACCCCGCCTCCCTTCAAGCCAATCGCGACTCCATCCAAAAAATTGAACAGATCATGAGCGCTATCAGTGACCTGCAGCCTTCCGACGAGCCGATGACGCAGGAAACCCTCGCCGCCCTCGGCCGCTACAACGAGCGCTTCGAGGCCGCCGTCACGGTTATCGGCCAACCCGGCCAGGCCCCGGCTGACCGCATCGACGCCGTGCTAATGACCTACGAAAAGGATCTCGACAACCTCCTCAAGAGCGAGCGCTTCAAGACCCGCGCACAGCTCGTCGACGAACTGCGAAACCGCGTCGGTTCGTTCGACGCGCAAATTACCAAGACCGTTCAGGAAGGCGACCCGGCACTCCGCCATATCACCGTCGATTTGCAAAGCACCGGCCAGGAAGTCCTCACCATGACCGGCAAACTCGAAGCCAAGAGCTGGGACCGCGTCGAGCACGACCATCGCAAAGCGCGTCGGCTGAGCTCCGCCGCCGAATGGTCGCTCTCCATCGTCTCCGCGATCACCTTGCTCGTCAGCGTCTGGATCAGCTTCACCCTGCCCAAGCAAGTCGTGAAACCGCTACTCAGCCTCAAGGAAGCCGTAGACCACGCCGCCGCCGGCAACTACGAAATCGAGTTCGACATCCAGGGCGAAGGCGAAGTCGTACAATTGGCCGACAGCATCCGCCTCCTCATCGCCCACCTCCGCGAAGCCAGCCGCTACTCCGAAAGCAGCTAGCCCCATCGCGATCCGGCATCGGGCCACTCCGTATAGGGGCGCAGCACCGCTGCGCCCCCAGGCCCGCACGCTCTCAACGTCTTGGCAATATCCGCCTTTTCCTCATTTTTCGCCCCTCAAAGAGGAAACCCCCGAAGCTCCTGGGGGGAGGAGCTCCGGGGGTGGGGGCTTACTGCTGAGGGGGGCCGGAGGAAACTCGTTAACGCACTATCCGTTCAATTCACCTGGTGCGTCGAAATCAAACAAATCTGTCGCAGCTCGTCGTACGTGAAAAACGTCTCCGTCTCATCGCCGGCGCACTCGGTATGCCCGAGTCCCGACTGGCTCGAAATCCGGTTCAACTCGTCTTCCGGAATCCCGAGCAACAACGCCGCTCGACCGCAGGTCACATATTTGGGTACTTGGTTATTCATCGCGAGTCTCCTTAGCCGGGCCTTACGCCGGGAGCATCACCATCGCGTCTTCTTCCACCGCCAAAATCATCGTCTTATAAATGTCGATATCCGAACCGTCGATCCGAATCCGCACCGAATCGCCCTTGTCCTTCAGCAACTTCCCTCGCAGCGGCACCTTGATATCGCCTGAAACCACCTGCAAAACCACCGGCAATCCGATCCAACTTGCGTATGCCAAGTCCATTTCGCTGGCCCCCTCAGGACTGTCTACTCCGTTGTTTCTTGCAGTCCGTCCTGACGCAAACAGAATCGCTCACCGCGCAAAAACCGAAAATGGTACAGCGGGGGTACCAGCGTGGAACGAACGTACTCCTGTCCCTTCTGACAGCCGCTTTTTGTGAGGATTTTTTAAAAGTACAAACGTACTGGTTTTTCGGGACGCCAGGACTATCGCCCGCTACAGCCGAGGATTGCGATACTCCTCCCGTGATACGGGAACCACAGCACGAAGCACACAGTGCAGCCCCACTGGCCACTCGGCCAGGTATCGGGATCGCTCTCGGCGGAGGGTTTGCGCGCGGTTTTGCGCACCTCGGCGTTCTTCAGGTTCTCGAGCAAAATCGCATACCTATTTCTTGCATCGCGGGCACGAGCGTCGGCAGCATCCTCGGCGCGGCCTACGCCAGCGGCGCACCTCTGGCGCGTATCATCGCCACTTGCCGCACTCTCAAATTTCGCGACATCGGTCGCTGGAGCGTTTCGCGCCTCGGCCTAGCCAGCAATCATCGCCTCGGCGATTTGATCGACCGCGTTTTCGACTCTCAGAATTTCGAAGATTTGCGCATCCCCCTCGCCGTCGTTGCCACCGACCTGAATAATGGTGAGCCGGTCGTTCTCACTCACGGCAACCTCAAAGAAGCGATTCGCGCGAGCTGCGCTTTCCCAGGTTTGTTCGAACCGGTCAATATTGGAACTCGCTGCCTGGTCGACGGCGCCTTGGTCGCGCCGGTTCCAACGCTAGCCGCACGCAAACTCGGCGCCGAATTCGTCCTCGGTGTCTCGGTCGGAATTCAGGACAGCCATCGCGGCACGCCCTCCAACATTTTTCAGGTTGTCGCGCGCGCCGTCAGCGCCGCTCAGAAACATCAGCTCGAAGGCTGGGAGCGCCACGCCGATCTCGTGCTTCGCCCCGACGTTCAACCGATCGCGTGGGACGATTTCGATCGCGCCGACGAAGCCATCGAAGCCGGCATTGTCGCCGCCAAGCGCGCCATGCCGCGCATTGAAAAATTCTTGGAACGCGCAGAACGCGAGGCTCGCGGTTTGGAGTCCGATCTGCAAAGCATGTTGCTCGTCGCCGAAGCGACCCGGTAACTCGTAGCGCCGGCGTCCCGCCGGCGGTTTTTCGATCCGCCGAGGCCACTCGATGGCCAGCATGGAGTCAGCAAACACCTTGAACTCCCCAAATTCTTTGAGCTCCTCAAACTCCTTCACAACCTGGATGTGGTCCGGCCCCGTCGGCTCTTTGGGTCTGCTCTGGTATGAATGTCGCGAGGATCTTTCCCTTTTCTGCTACCGTATTGGGTGCGGTGCGTTGACCGAAGTTCGTTCGCGCGCTCTCGAGTTTGCGCCCTTTTCGCAAGCTCTCTCCACTTTCCGACAAAGGAACTCTGAGGCTTGCTCGAATTTCTCCAGCATTTGCTCCGGTCTGCCTACGACCCAGAAGCCCTTAAAGAATTAGTCCGAACCGGCGGCGCTCCGCTGGTCTGCACCATCGTCTTCATTGAAACCGGTTTATTCGTCGGATTCTTCCTTCCCGGCGATTCCCTACTGATCACCGCCGGAATTTTCGCCGCCGCCGACGTTATTCCTCTGAAATGGCTCCTGCTTCCTGTCATGCTCTGCGCCATCGTCGGCGACCAGCTCGGCTACTGGATCGGTCGCAAAATGGGTCCGGCCCTCTACAAGAAGGAAGACTCATTCCTCTTCCGCCGCAGCCATCTACAACGCGCCCACGAGTTCTATGAAAAGTATGGTGGTCGCGCGGTTATCCTGGCGCGCTTCGTCCCCATCGTCCGCACCTTCTGCCCGCCGGTTTCCGGCGCCGCCAAAATGCCGTACCCGCGTTACATCATGTTCGATTTCGTCGGCGGCATCGCTTGGGTCTCCGCCACCGTTCTCGGCGGCTACTACCTCGGTCGCACGGTTCCCAACATCAGCCAGAAGATTCACTACGTCATCCTGATTGTCGTGATTGTCTCGATTCTGCCCGCCATCATTGGCGTTCTGCGCAGTCGTAAGGCCGCCGCTACCCCTTCGACAACCGCGAACTCTTCAGCACGCAAAGGCAAATAGGTCATGCCCCCTCAGAGAATCCGCGCCATCATCTCCGACATCGGCCGTGTCATCGTGGGTGTTGACGTGTCTCGCGCGATGCAAGGCCTTTCCAGCGGCATCGCTCTCACGCCCAAAGAAATCTGGAGCGCCATCGAAAACGATCCCCGCTTCCCCGACCTCCAGGATGGCCGCATCAGCGCTCGCGACTGGCATCTCCACATCGTCCGCCGCCTCGGCGGCAACCTCACCTACGATCAATTCATTCAAGCGTGGAACGCCGCCCTCCTGCCCGAAACGCTCCAGCCCGACTCGCTCTGGGCCGGCCTCGCCAAAAAATATCGCTTGTCGCTCCTGTCCAACACCGACCCCATCCACGTAGCTCACATGGAATCGACCTTCAGCTTCTTCAAATACTTCCCGGTCCGCATTTACTCCTGCGTGGTCGGCTCCAGCAAGCCCAATCCGGTCATCTATCAGGAAGCCCTGCGCGCCACCAAAGTCAAAGCCAACGAATCCGTATATATCGATGACCTCCAAGAAAACGTCGCCGCCGCCCAATCCCTAGGAATGATCGGCGTCCACTGCGCCGTCCCCGCCGAACTAGTATCCCGCCTAAAATCCGCCGGCGTAGACGTACCCTAGGCTCCCGTCTCCAAATTTCGCGGTCGTGTAGGAGCGCAGCACGCTGCGCCCCAGCTTGCCCGGACATAAGCCACGTCGAGGTCCGGTTTT
>DATAMU010000603.1:0-2139 GCA_036266605.1 Candidatus Acidiferrum sp.
AGCCTCCGTCATTGCTCGTATAGACGGGAATGCGACTCCCGACGCGCAGCTTAGCTACTTCCGCATCGCGGTGAGAACCAGCGGTCAAAACCATTGTGTATGGAAGACTCTTAACTTTCTTGTCGCCTTCAAATTCAGTGACCACGATTTGCACCTTAAGTGGCGTGTATGAATTCGTGTAATCGTCCGATTTCGGTTTTTCCTGAGCGCGAGCCGGTAAAGCGCCGCAGAACGACAGAGCGATTGCTGCAAAAATCAAAGTGCGTCCGATTCTTAGCATTCCTTTTTTCCTCCGAGATTTGTCTATGCCATCTATCTGCGTGTTTCTTCCCAAATCGGTTCAATAACGATGCCAGCTGTGCTCATATCGGGAATTTCTATGCTTCGAACGGGTTCCTCGGGACTTCGTCGAAGTGGCCTGACAAGCCCCGCGACAAGTTCGGGCCGCCTTTCGGAGGCTGCGATGAACTGCGCCAGCGCCACGCGCTCGTCGTCTGGCATAAGCAACTCGGGTTCTGCGCGCTTCTGTGCGTCCAAGACTCGCGCGATATGCGATCGCGTGTGCCCCGGCGCTCCAGCCTGAATCTTTACAGGCCCACTCGTGGATGGTTGCGGCGGCGCCTTGGCTATTCGCAGATCATCGACTCGCTGGCTTTTTGCCGAGTCTGGACCAACCTGTTTGGCTTCATCGATCCGCGGTTGGTGTCGAGGAAGCATGATTAAGACTGTTGCTGCCACGACAAGTGTCGCGAGCGCGCCCGCGAAAAGTTGGGCGAAACGTGGCGTACGCTTGGGTTGCGATTGCTGGGCCAAGTGGGCTTCGACCCGCTGGAGCATCGCAGCCGGCACCGGCGCATTCATTTGCCGCGACACATTGGTGTCGATCGCAGCAACGAGCGAACGCTGTTGCGTCAGCTCCTCAGCGCAGTTCGCGCAGTCTTCCACGTGAGCACGCACGCGTGGCGCGAGTTCGCCACCCGTCACCGCCGCCTCAATCAACGCGTCTTTGTGTTTTTCACATAGCATTGCAACTTCTCCGCTAACTGCCTCTTCGCTGCAAACAACCTCGACTTCACCGTCCCTATCGGTAGCCCCAGCATCTGCGCCACGTCGTCCAGCGGATGCTCCTCCATCGCCGCCAGCAAAAGCACAAGCCGCAACTTCGGCGACAACTCATCGACCGCGCGATTGAGATGCGCTTGGAATTCGCTCGACGCGGCGAGATCTTCGGTCGTATCCGACGGCCGCTGGCGCGCCCATTCCGTTTCTCGCGATTCCCGCCGCCCAGCCGAACGCGCCCGATCGAGCGCCAATCGAAATGTGATCCGCACCAGCCAAGCCCGAAACCGCGTCCGATCCCTCAGTCGCTCGAACCGCTGGTAAGCGCGCAGCAAAGCCTCCTGCGCCACGTCCTCGGCATCGGCCGCATTCCGCAACACTCCTCGCGCCACGCGAAACGCCAGCGGACCGCACTCGGAAAGCCTCTCCTCGAACTCGACGCGCAGCGCGGCAGCCGCCGCAGCTTTCGCCTCGGCGTCGCCGGACCAGCCCGCTCGGGCTGCACTGGTTGGCTGGGTCAGAGCCAGCTCCCGCATCAGTTAGTGGCCGAGCCGCCTGCGCTCGCCTCCCTGTACAGCTACCAGACGCCACCATCACAGAAATGGTTCGCTTGCTAGGAACAAATAGTGGCAGCCGTCGTGCTTCGATTGAAATGGGCATATTACAGGCATGAAAATGACAGTGGAAATTCCGGATGGGATCTTTCGCCGGGCGAAACACAAGGCCGCAAAACAAGGGATTTCTCTGCGTCAGTTCGTTACCGAGGCGATAGAGGCTCGGCTTCAAAATGAGACTGAACGCGACCCCAAACCGTGGATGAGACACTTCGGCAAATTGAAAGGCCTTCGAAAAGAAACCCGCCGCGTCAAAACGCGACCTGAGTGAGCACGTCGCAGGAAAGAACGAACTGCGTGACGAGTCCAGTTCGACTAATTTTCAGAAGGTGAGAGCCAGGCGCCGCCAAAAACCAGCCCCGGGCCAAGCGACGCCAGAAAAATCGGCTTGCGCGCAGCCTGGGGACAACCGCGAAACATTTGCAGCGCGCTGTGCAGCGCAGCGCCGCAAGTCGAAGAGCCAAGA
>DATAMU010000604.1:0-3133 GCA_036266605.1 Candidatus Acidiferrum sp.
CCAGGCTGCGCTTGCAGCCGGATGACCTTCCCATCACGGCGAAGTTCCCGCGCGGACGGGTCGAACTCAAAGATTCCAAAACGATCGCGCGCCGCACCCATTGCCGGACTGTCGCACTATTTCCCAAAGTTTTGCGAGAACGTGAGAAGCAGTCGGCAGTTGGATGCCGCACCCTTGCGTTTTTCAAGGGTGCGGTTTTTCCGCTTTCCCACCACGATCGATCGCTTCGCTGCCCTCTTAAGCCTACAGATCGAGCTTGAGATAAGCGGATCCTTCGATCGGATTGAAGCGATACGGTTCGGTGGGCACAAAACCCAGAGATCTGTAGAGCGATTGCGCGCTTTGCATCGTCGGTAGTGTATCCAGAAGCATTCGCGTATAGCCGAGCGATTTCGCTTCAGCAATCAAGGCATCGGCGATCTGTCGGCCGAGTCCGAGCTTGCGCCCTGCCGGGCGAACGTACAGCCGCTTCATTTCGCATTCGGTGGCCGAGAAGCGTCGAAGCGCACCGCAGCCGAGGAATTCGGTTTCATTGCGAGCCAGCAGGAAGGTGCCGGCGGGCGGAGCGTATTCGCTTTCAAAGTGAAGAAGCTCGTCATCGAAATTTTGGAAGTCGAGACTGACATTCAGCGACGCGGCGTACTCGCGGACCAAGTCCCGGGCCGTTTCCCAGAGTGACGCCGAGTTCGGGTGGACTAATTCGCTCATCGCGCACCACGTTCAGGATGGCTGAAGGCATTGCGAGGAGTAGGTACATATTGGCCCTAAGCCAGTTTGAGATTTGGATTTGCGTTTAGGGTCGGGCCGGCGAGGTGGTGCGACTGGAATTGGGAATAGGCGGCGGCGGCGATCATGGCGGCGTTGTCGGTGCTCAGGGCGCGGCTGGGGAAATACGTCGCGATTCCGGCGGATTGGCCGCGCTGCTCGAATGCGGAGCGGAGCTGAGAGTTCGCGGCGACTCCGCCTGAGACTAGGACAGACGCGGCGTTGAATTGCTGCGCGGCGAGCATGGTGCGATCGACGAGATCGCGGACGACGGAAGTTTGGAACTCGCGAACCAGCGCTAGCGTTTGCGACGAGCAGAGCGGGAGCAACTGATCGAATTTTCGCTCGCCACGAGCGAGCGCTTCTTGGCGCTTAAGGATTTCGGCGCCGTATTCGCAGTGTTCACGCAAATGATAGAGCACAGCGGTCTTGATGCCGCTGAAGCTGAAATCGAGCGGATTGCTGCGCGTCTTGGTCGGCCCGAATTTCACGGGCGCGGGTGTGTCAGCGGGCGCGGCAGCGGCGAGACGATCGAGGATCGGTCCGCCAGGATAGCCGAGCGCGAGGAGTTTGGAGACTTTGTCGTAGGCTTCGCCGGCGGCGTCGTCGCGCGTCTGTGAGATTTTCTTGTAAGCGAAAGTCGGCCGTGTCGGGTCTTGTGTGACTTCGTAGAGAACGGTGTGGCCACCGGAGACGATCAGGCATACCGCGGGAAGCTCAGGCCACTTCCCTGCTTTGTGTGCTTCCAAAAAAACCGCGTGGACGTGGCCTTCGAGATGGTTCACCGGAACGAGTGGCTTGTTTAGAGTTTGGGCCAGCGTCTTGGCATAAGTGATGCCGACGAGCAACGCGCCGACGAGGCCGGGGCCCTGCGTGACGCCGATGGCGTCGATGTCGTTAAACTTGAGGTTCGCTTTGGCGAGCGCTTCGCGCACAACGGGGACGATCTGCCGAAGGTGTTCCCGCGAGGCGAGTTCGGGAACGACGCCGCCATATTGCCGATGGATATCAATTTGCGACGCGACGATGCTGGAAAGGATTTCGCGGCCGTCGGCAACAACGGCCGCAGCCGTTTCGTCGCAGGAAGATTCAATGCCAAGGATACGAGTGCGCACGAACAGATTTTAGCATGGCGCGAAGAACGAACCCGCGGAGCGATCTCGCTTCGCTGAATCCGTACGGCGCCGACCCTAAGGTCGCCTAGGCCGCGGCTTCGCTTCGGCGAGCGTCATCAGTTCGTTGCGACCTTACTCCGCTTGGTCAGCCTCGCCCTTCTCTTCGACTACCTTCTCGTACGCTTCTCTCCGCGTCATGCCGCGTTCCTTGGCCGCCAACTTCAGCGCCTCTTTGCGGTCGAGCTTCGCCTGCCGCATCAACTCCTCGACTCGCTCGGCCAATCCTTGTGACGAATCTACTCCGCTGCCCATCACCGCTTCACCTGCTCCAATCAAGAACGTGATCTCGCCTTTGGCTGGCCGCTCTCGCAACGACTCCTCAATCTCCGACAACAATCCACGCCGAAATTCCTCGTGCATCTTCGTGACTTCTCGCGCGATGCAAGCTGGACGATCGCCCAAAATCTGCCGCGCATCCGCGACGCACTCCGCAATCCGATGTGGCGCCTCATACAAAATCAGAGTTCGATCCTCGATTCGCAATCGCTCGAATGCCCGCCGCCGCTCTCCACTCCTTTGCGGCAAAAATCCGACGAACAAGAATTCTTCGTTCGGCAGTCCCGAAGCCGCCAACGCCGCGAGTGACGCCGACGGTCCCGGCACCGGCACGACCGGGATGTGGTGCCGCAAACACAGCGTCACCAGCCGATGACCGGGATCGGACACCAGCGGCATCCCCGCATCGCTTACCAGCGCGATCTTCGCGCCCTGCTCCAACGCAACAATCAGCTCCGGAGCGCGCGTCATCTCGTTGTGTTCGTGATAGCTCACCAGCGGCCGTGAAATTTCGTAGTGCGTCAGCAGCTTTTGAGTGTGCCGCGTGTCTTCCGCCGCGATCTGATCGGCCTCGCGCAAGATGCGCAGCGCCCGCAGCGTGATGTCCTCCAAATTTCCGATCGGCGTCGCGACGAGATATAAGACGCCGCCAACTGTACCCGTTTCGTCTTTCGCCTGACTCAACGCCAACTCCCATCTCTACGACTTTGGTTTTTGTGGGTCGCGGCTTCAGCCGCGACATCCTGATCTTAGCGTCACGTGCTTTAGCCCCTGAAGCTCATCGCGCGAAGCGAGTCTAGCATGCGCTCCGTGCGCAAAAACGCTGCATGGTATACTCGTGGATTCGCGCCCTTCCAGGAGGCTGCCCGGTGCCGCTGTACGAGTACGAATGCACGAAGTGCCATCGCCGCACGGAG
>DATAMU010000605.1:0-2354 GCA_036266605.1 Candidatus Acidiferrum sp.
CGCTGGCTGATGCGAAGCTGAAGCTCGTATCGCTGCACGCGCCGACGAGCCGCGATCTCAGCGCCACGCGTGAAGGCGGGCAGCCGCTTTCGATCTGCGAAGTCGAGCGCGTGCGCCGCATCGAAGCGATGGACGAGCTCAAACGCGCGATCGACGTCGCAGAAGAGCTTCGCTTCTCGCGCATGATTTTTCACATGGGCGGCAGCCGCGAAACGGCCGATCCGCGCAAGCGCGACGCCGCATTCAGTTCGCTCGAACATTTAATCCTGCATGCGAAGCATGTCGGCGTGACGATTTGCGTCGAAAACACGACGAGCGAGATGGGCTCGCCAGCCTATCTGCGCTCGTTCATCAACGAGACGCGGCTCGACCTGCGCGTGAACTTCGACATCGGCCATGCGCATTTGGCCGACGGTGCCAAAGAAAATCGCGTCGTGGAAGGCTTCGAGCCGCTTCGCGAATTCGTCGCCAGCGCACACATTCACGACAATCACGGCGAGAAGGATGAGCACCTGCCGCCCTACGAAGGCAGCATCGATTGGGAATCCGCGGTAAAATTGCTGAAATCTGTGCCCGAAGTCGGCGATAAGCTTCCGCTCATGCTCGAGCTAAAAGAAAAAATTGGTCCTGAAGCGCCGACGCCGCAGCAACAAATCGACGCCGCGCTGCGTTCACTCGACAAACTCGAAGAAGCCTGGGGCTAACTCGCCGTCGCGCCTTCAACCGTTAGGCTCGTGCCAGTCGTGATGACAATACCGGCACTGCTTCGATTTCGGAGTCTTCGCCAACTTTCCGCAGCGCGGGCATTCGTTAAAGCAAATCTCGTCGCGATGCTCACGATAAATCCGTTCCGCGGTTCGTAACGCAAAAGCGTCCCAGCCTCCCGCAGCGAGTCGCTTAACTTCCGGATCGGTGGAAACCAAGTCACGTATAGGTTTGGAGCTCTCGCTAGCTTCTCCTTGCGCGAAATCATCGGTGCGCCCGTGAGTGATTTTAAAAGTCGCAAGTAGATGACGTTGCGCCAGATGTTCTTGCGATGTCATGAACGCACTGTAGTAGCGGACTACGTAATCCGCTCGATTGAGGTCCATAGGACTTGGCCAGGACGCGTCAGAGACATTTTGCGAACGCTCTGCTCCATTTTGCGCTTTTCCTACTGCACGCAGCCCGGATTTTCTGCCGAGTCGATGGTGCCGCAAAGCGGCTGGTAAGGCTGCCGATACGGCGGATAGGTGTAATTGCTGTTGTCGTAGTAGCCAGAATCGTTCGAGTAGACACCATACGAACCTTGGTCGCCGTAACCTCCACCGTAATTATTGTTGTCGTCGAGATTCCCGAGTGCCTGCACGCCATCGCCGATCAAGTCGGCTCCTATCGTCGCGAACGAATTCCACGGATAGAGTGCATAGCTCGTGGCATTTAGCGCCAATCCGAAGAGGTCGTCGAGAAGCCACCATCCGTCGCCACCCCAACCGCCCCAGCCGTAACCCCAGCCGGGTCCCCAGCCATAGCCCCATCCGCCGCCGTAACCCCAGCCATGACCGTAACCCCACCCGCGACCATAGCCCCAACCATGTCCATATCCGTAGTGGCCATAACCATAGTGGCCGTAACCTCCGTGCCCGTAGCCACCGTGACCATATCCGCCATGTCCGTAGCCACCGCTGTTCCAGTTATTTCCGTAGCCGCTGCGCCCAAATCCACCGCCGCTATTCCCGAATCGCGATCCGCCACCGCCGAACGAACCGCCAGAAAATGAGCGGCCGCCCCCGAAACTGCCGAGACTCGTATTCGTAAAGCCGCCGCCTGAGTTGTAGTGCGCCATCAGCCCAGCGTTCCCAAAACGGGAGGGGCCGAAGTTCATGCCCGAGCGGTTCTTCCCGGCAAGCGCCATGTTCGAAACGCCGCGATTGCCGCCGAAGCTTGCGCCGCCGCCCGTTGCTCGCTCAGGCATCGTTCGCGCGCTCGGCGGACGATCGGCCTGAAAGCCTTCCGATCCAACGCGCTGAATCCCGCGCCCAACCGACGGACCGCCCCGCATTGAGGGCGCGTAGTTCGTCGTCATTGTTCGGCCGCCTGGACGATTCGCGTCACTCAAACCGGCTCGCGAACTTCCATAAGCGCCGTTGTTTGAAGTTGGCCGATTCGAATGGAAGCTACCACCGTTCAAAGCCGTGCGCCCACCAAAGTCGTTGCGCTGCGCACTCGGGGGCCGATTCGAATCGTATCCGCCGTTCGCGGCGTTGCGACCATAGCTTGCCGTCCGCGAGGGACCATAATTCCCTGCCATGTTCGACCCACGATACGGCGTCACACCCCAAGTTCCTCGATTCGGCGCTGGCCCGTAAGAGCCA
>DATAMU010000606.1:0-2165 GCA_036266605.1 Candidatus Acidiferrum sp.
CGTCCTCGAACTCGGCGGCAAAGACGCGATGATCGTCCTCGCCGACGCCAATCTCGAAATCGCCGCCAGCGGCGCAGTCTGGGGCAGCTTCACGAACTGCGGCCAGGTCTGCCTCTCTGTAGAACGCATCTTCGTCGAGCAATCTGTCGCAGAAAAATTCGCCGCGCTCTGCGTCGAAAAAACGAAAAAGCTTCGCCTCGGCAACGGCGCCGATCCCGCCACCGATGTCGGCCCTCTAATCCGTCCGCAACATGTCCAACGCATGACCGCGCTCATCCAAGACGCCATCGGACACGGCGCAAAAATCCTCTGTGGCGGTAATCCACGCCCCGACCTCGGCTCAAACTTCTTCGAGCCAACTGTCATCACAGACGTCGATTCCGCTTCGCGCCTATTTCAAGAAGAGACCTTCGGCCCCATCCTCGCCATTCAACGCGTCACCAACGCCGACGATGCCATCGCCCGCGCCAACGACTCCCGCTTCGCCCTCGCCGCCAGCGTCTGGACCGCCAACGCCGCGCTAGCTAAAAAAATCGCCGCACAACTCAACGCCGGCTCCGTCATGATCAACGACGCCATCAGCTACTACGCCATCTCCGAAGCCCCGCACGGCGGCTGCGGCCTCAGCGGCTGGGGACGCACCCACGGCAAAACCGGCCTCCTCGAAATGGTGCAAACAAAATATATCGACGTCGATCGCACTCCCGGACGCGCCAAGCCGTGGTGGTTCCGCTACGGCGCCGACCTCGAACGCGCCGCCGACGCCTTCCTCCAATTTCAATACGCGCCCAGCCTCGCCACCCGCCTCCGTAACGCCCGCGCCGCACTGAAAACCATATTCCGCAACCACGGTTTATAATCTCCAAGCAGAGCAGATCGGTTCAGCGCAACGCGCGCAAAATCCATGACGAACGAACTCAACTCCGAATACGTCTACGACTGGAACACCGTCGCCCCGCCCGCGATCCCTCCAGCCACCCGCGTCCTCCTCAACGACGAAACTCTCCGCGACGGCCTGCAAAATCCCTCTGTCTACGACCCAACCATCGGCGAAAAAATCGAAATCCTCCACCTGATGGAATCGCTCGGCATCGAATCGCTCAACATCGGCTTACCCGGCGCCGGCCCCCGCGCCGTCGAGCACACCGAAGCCCTCGCCCGCGAAATCGCCACCAACCGCCTCAAAATCCGCCCGAACGCTGCCGCGCGCACCGTCGAAGCCGACATTCGCCCCATCGCCGAAATTTCGCAGCGTGTCGGCATCGCTATCGAAGCCGCAACTTTCCTCGGCTCCAGCCCGATTCGCCGCCTCGTCGAAGACTGGACCGTCGATCACCTCGAGCGCACCACCGAAAAAGCCGTCAAGTTCGTCGTCGAACACAATCTGCCGTCGATGTTCGTCACCGAAGACACCATCCGCACCGACCGCGAGACCGTCAAGCGCCTCTACTCCACCGCCATCAACAATGGCTCGCGCGCCATCGTTCTCTGCGACACCGTCGGCCACGCCACGCCGCAAGGCGCCTACAACCTGATCAAATTTGCCGTCGATGAAATCGTCAAGCCCAGCGGACAAAACATCCGCATCGATTGGCACGGACACAACGATCGTGGTCTCTCGGTAGCGAATTCACTCGCTGCTATCGCCGGCGGCGCACATCAAATTCACGCTGCTGGCAATTCGCTCGGCGAACGCGTCGGCAACACGCCGATGGAACTCATGCTCGTCAATCTCCGCCTGATGGGCCTGATCGATCGCGACCTATCGCGGCTCAAGGAATATTGCGAAAAAGTCGCCGTCGCCACGCACACCACCATCCCTCCAAATTATCCGGTAATCGGCCACGACGCCTTCCGCACCGCCACCGGCGTCCACGCCGCCGCCATCGTGAAAGCCTTTCACAGCAATCCTGCTCTAGCCGATATTGTCTACAGCGGCGTCCCTTCGCATCTCTTCGGCCTCGACCAAATCATCGAAATCGGTCCCATGAGCGGCAAATCCAACGTGATGTTCTGGCTCGAGCGGCACAAAATCTCCGCCGACGATGACAAAGTGAATCGCATCCTCACCGCCGCCAAACAATCCGCTCGAGTCCTCACCGACGCCGAAATTGAGGCCCTCTGCCAGTGTTAACTCGCCCGTCCATCGCGCGCCGATCTCCTCC
>DATAMU010000607.1:0-4225 GCA_036266605.1 Candidatus Acidiferrum sp.
GGCCTCGCCGCCGTGCTCAAGAAAATTCGAGAAGCCGAGCCTCCGCGTCCAAGCACCAAGGTCCGCTCGCTCGGCGACGATTCCAGAGACTCCGCCGAACGACGGCACGAAGAGCCACGCTCGCTCGAGAAACTTCTTCGCGGTGATCTCGATTGGATCACCATGCGCGCTCTCGAAAAAGACAAAGCGCGCCGATACGGCTCTCCCGCTGACCTCGCCGGCGATATCGAACGGCACCTGCGCAATGAGCCCGTTCTCGCTGGACCTCCCAGCGTCTCGTATCGCGCTAAAAAGTTCGTCGTTCGCCACAAGCTCGCTGTTTCGATTTCATCTGTGGCCGCGCTCGCATTCGTCGTTTTTGCCTTCGCGATGTTGTTCCAGGCAAAACGCGTTGCCAGAGAAAGAGACCGCGCGAACCTCGAAAGTGAAACCTCCAGGCAGGTATCCGAATTCATGACTGGAATATTCAACCTTTCGGATCCCGACAATTCCAAGGGCGCTTCGATGACGGTTCGCGAGGTTCTCGACCGCAGCGCGAAAGAAATCTCAAACGGCCTGTCGCGTCAACCGGAGCTTCAGGCCCGCCTCATGTTCACCATGGCCAATGTGTATTCTGGCCTCGGTCTCTATCCCGAGGCCGAACGCCTCGCGCGCGAATCCGTCGAAGTCGGCAAGAGATCGCTCGGTCCCGAAAACGCGGACACACTAAAAGCTCAACAACTCCTCGGTTGGATTTTCATGCGACAGGGCAAAAACTCCGACGCGGAACAGCTTCTGCTATCAACGATCCAATCGCAAAAGCGCATCTTGGGCGAGGCGGACGAAGCAACATTGGCTTCCGCCAACACGCTCAGTTCGGTGTACTCCAATCAGGGGCGATATTCCGACGCCGACCGCATCGCCTCCCAAGCTCTCAGCATCAGCGAGAAAACTCACGGAGATCGAAGCAACATTTCGTTACGGTTGCTGCAGTCACTGGGGATTGCCTACGACGGTGAACGAAAATTCGACAAAGAGGAAGCGATCTGGAGAAAATTGGCTGCGATCCGCCAGGAAACTTTGGGCTCCGATCATCCCGACACTTTTCAAGTCGTACAGAACTTGGGTTATTCGCTACGCCGCCAGGCAAGATATCCCGAAGCCGAAGTTGAGATCAGGCGCTCGCTCGACGTCGCCAACCGCGTGCTGGGTCCCGACCATCCCTCCACCCTGATCGTCCGCGACAATTTGGCCAATGTTTTGATGGAACAAAATCACTTCGCCGAAGCGGAACCGATCTTTCGCGAAAACCTCGCAGCCCGCCAGCGCGTATTGGGAGAATCAAACCCCGAAACTCTCTACTCGATCAACAACCTCGCCATCCTTTTGTCCAAGGAAAATAAACTCGACGAAGCTCTGAAACTGGAACTCGAAGCCTTGGAAAAAGAAAAACAAGTCCTCGGCCCCAACCACCCTGAAATCGGCGGCCTCTACTTCAATCTCGCCTCGTTCGAAGCCCTCGCCAAAAATCACGCCAAATCAATGGACTACCTCCGCCAAGCCCTCCAACACAACTACTCCGACTACGACGAACTCACCACCGACCCGGCCTTCGCCATCTACCGCAACGACCCCGAATTCAACTCCATCGCCATCGAAGTTCGGGCGAAAGATCCGACGAAAAAACATCCTTGATGGACGGCGCGCGCCACCCGGAAAATTGTGTCGCCTCCGTGACGTTTTTCCAACACCCGCCTCAGCGGCAACTCGCCTCAAAACACAGAGTCTTGCTGAAAAACGGCATCACGTGATTCTGCACACGATCCGCCACTTTGCTCGTGTGCGTGCCCGAATACACTTCGAAGCTGTTCGCGATCCCATATGTATCCAGCACCTGATGTAGCTTTTCCGTATCCACTTTCAGGCCATCCTGATCGCCGACGTCGATCGAGATCGCGCGGTATCGGCGAAGACCTCCGATGTATTGATCGAGGAAAGCGAGCGGCGCGTTTGCAGTCCATTTCGCCAATATCTCGGGCCTCGCCTCGCCGTCCTTGATCGGCAGGTCGAAGTATAGCGGCGGATTTTTTGGATTTGGAGACCATGCTGCCGCCGTCGCTAGCGTCGCGCGCGCCATGAAGGGCAAACCTGCCGAATCCGCTGGCGTTTTCACCGCCTCCAAAGCCCTGATCAACTCCGGATTCGTCGGTGCCGGCCGGGCCGACAGGCAACACGGACTCATGATGTACAGACCGCCAAACACGTCCGCATGCTTCATACCGATCCGCGTCGCGCCGTACCCTCCCATCGAATGCCCCACAAGCCCGCGGCTCTCTCGATTCGGAATCGTCCGGTAATGTGCGTCGATGTAGGCGACCAGATCGTGAGCAATGAATTGCTCGAAATCTCCTGTCGTCACCGAACTGGAATACATCGAGCCGTTGTGCACCGTCTTCGAGTCCGGTAGGACCACGATCAATTCCTTTACCCCGTTCGCGAACGCCCCTTCGATCGTTTGCGGCACATGAATCTCGTGCGTCCATTGTTCAGCGCCAATCGAATAACCGTGCAGCGCGTACACCACGGGATACCGCCGTGTCTTCTCCTTCTCATAGCTCGGCGGTAGAAACACAAACACATTCCGGTCCGCTGAATCTCCCTCCAGGCTGCCCTCCAGAGACTCGCCATGCACCTTGATGCGCTGCACAGTCACTGGCTTCGCCCCACTGACAGGCGCAGGGACTTCTGTCTCCACCTGCGACAGCGCGCACGGCGCCAAAATCGCGCCCATAAGGATGCTCATCAGAAGTCGAGTCTTCATCGCTGTGTCTTCCCAAAGTTGGTATGGCGCGCGGAAAAACAGACCGTCGCGCACATTGCAAGTACACCATTGTCGCCACGATTGTCTATTGTGAAGTACGTGCCGCTAGTCCAGCGCGTATGGATTGCGCGCAAGGAAACCGCAGGTAGCGGGCGATACGATAATTCAAATGTCGCCTCGTCCCAGCCGTTTGTCGAACATCTTGACCACCACTCCGACAACAATCCAGAGAGCAATCGCGTATAAGGCGTACCACATCGCTTCTTGGGCAGGCGTCACGCGTGCCGGGCTGAAAAGAACAAGAGAGCCGGTCGAACTCACGTGCATGAGCTGCGCCAACAAAACGCTTTTCGTGTTTGTGTACGTCCAGGCGATCAGCACTCGCATCGCCGTCATGGCTAGGCCGAACGCGAGAAAAAACGCGAGCCAATACGAACCGTGCGGAGTGGCGGCGCCAAGGTAGTTGACCACCGGCAGGTGCCAAAGCGCCCAGAGCAGCCCGAGCAAAATGCTCGCGGTTAGTCCGTTGCGCTCAGACCGCATCCTCGGGAACGCATAGCCTGTCCAGCCAATTTCCTCCAGGAAACCAGCGGGAATTCCAAACAAAATCCCCAGAAAAAAGCGGTTGGGAGCGTACACCGGAGAAACGAACGCCTCAAGACCGAAGAGGACGGCCAAAACCAGGATCGGAGGAACAAGCAGCGCCGCGTACCATCTCAGCGCGATCCTCGCTCGAACCATTTGCGAAAAGAGTGTCCGCAGGCCGCTTTTTCCTCCTGCCATCCTCGTCAACACGATTCCACTGAGACTCGGACCCAGAAGCATGGCCGGAAACATCAGAATCCCGGTCATGTTCGGCAAGGGCTGATGGCGAATGAGGTGCGGCGCAGCCACGGCAAGCGCGCCAGCCCAAGAGATCAGGAATGTCAGCGCAAAATACGTCGCAACGGGATAGCGTTTTATTATTGCGTCGCGTTTGCCGGGAACAACACGCTCCGGTCGCATGTCCACCCAATTTACGCCGATTCGAAGGAAGGGCTCCGATCTGTCTCGTCGCGCCCCACCAGAGAGTACTCCGCCTCGCGGCGTAGTGCTGACCTTCCTTTTTCGTAGCTGTCTCGTCTAGATGGAAAGACGCCAATCGCCCATGCCGCCATCTGAGGTGTGTTACCGCAACTGCAAAACTCTAAACTGCTGGTTCATTCCCCGCAATCGAGCCATCCGCAAATTCCAATCCCCAGAAGCGCGGCGCCGGAGTCAGAAACTCCACTCCCACTCGCTGGCCGTTGTCGTTGGGCTCGCCTAGGAACACGACGCGGCACTCCTGCTCTTCGTCCGTATCCGGATTCGTCAGCACGATCATCTCGCCCTGATCGATTTCGTGCTTCAGCAACAGCAGTCCGCCGTGCGAATTCACCACCATCG
>DATAMU010000608.1:0-3564 GCA_036266605.1 Candidatus Acidiferrum sp.
CCAGAAGATGAGCGAGCCGGTGTCGCCGCTCATCACGTCTTCGCCGGCGGCGTTTTTACGGTAACCGGTGACGTGGCCGGTGGCGTCGAGCTTTGTGATCCAGCCGTCGGGAACGAAATGCGCGGTGAGGCTGTCGGATTCGAGATTCATCTCTTCGCCGGATTGGGTGGAGACTACACGCGGGCGATCTTGGCCGGTGGTCGAGGCGATTAATGTTTGCGCGCGAAAATCGTCGTCGAGAGAGAGTGTGAGTTCGCCGGCGGTGAGACGCTCGACGGAAGTTTCGGCTTCGGCGGGACCAAAAAGATGGAGCAGGCGTGTATCGCGCGAAAAATCGAGCGACGCACCCTTGACGCGCACGTCCTGGCCGGCTTTGGGATCGACCGAGGCGGAGATTCCGGTTTTCTTCGCGGCGGTCGCGGGCGCCTGCGTGAGGCGAAGACGCACGTCGTGCTGAAGGCGCAGCGTGCCTTCGTCGGAGTTGTATTCAAGGCCGATGCCGTCGCCGGTGCCGCTGGGGAAGGCGAAGGTGACGCGCTGATCGGTGTGCGCGAAGCCGCTTGTACGATTGAAAGTGACACCGCGCGTTTCGACGCGCGTGGCGCGGGCTTCAGCGAGAGATGGATTGCGCTCGGCGAGCTCGGCGTCGGCGGCGCTCATGGCGTCGATGCGGACGTCGCCGTCGCAATTGATGTCGCCCGATTTTTGGTCGTACCGGCAACTGTGCGTGCGGATGACGTCGTGGCGGTCGCCGGCTTTGCCGAAAATGGTGACGACGACTTCTTCGAGCAGGCTGGCGTCCTGGCCTTTGAATTCCGTGGATTTGGAGGCTTGGACCTGAAAGATCGTGCGGGTCCCATCGTTCTTTTTGAAATTGATGCCGTTGGATTGGCGCGTGACGTCTCGCGGGGCCGCTGGCGGCGCTTGCTTGCGCTCGATGTGGCGGGTCCAGCCGCGCTTGAGATAGACGGCCGTGGTGATGCCCGCCAGAATCAGGGCTACCGCCGCCGACCAGCGCGCATACCGCGCCGCTTCACTTCTGCGCATGATTTAGTGTAAGCAAAACTGGGCTCGTCGTGTAGCAGTGCGGGTGTTGATGCCGCGGGGTTATAGATGCGGGTGCGGGGCGCCGGCGTTAGCTGTGGCGTGGTAAAATGAAGGTATGCAAGTGACCGTGAACATACCGGATGAATTGGCCGCCCAGGCGCGCGAGAAGGGCTTGACGGTCGAAGTGTACGTCGAGCAGGTACTGGCGAAGCAGCTGAACGGGCATGCCGCTGACACGCCCGGCGACCAGCATGCCACCATCGCAGAAGCCGCCGCACGGATTCGTGAAATTGGAAAAGGCAACAGACTCGACGGCGAAAATATCAAGGATTGGATTCACGAAGGCCATAAGTACTGATGGCAACGCTTGTCCTGGATGCGTCTGTTTTTCTCTCCTGGCTATTTCCTGACGAAGAAAACGAATGGTCTAAGCAACTGGTGTTTAACTTGGGCGAAGAAGACCGGGTCGTGGTGCCCGCCCATTGGTTGGTCGAAATTGCCAACGCTTTGCTTGTGGGGTCTCGCCGGAAGCGAATCAAGACTGAGCAAATTGCTGCGTTTTTGGGTCAGTTGGCTATTATCCCAGTCGAGATTGAATCGGCACTGTCGCTC
Organism: Candidatus Acidiferrum sp.; assembly: GCA_036266605.1. GTDB lineage: Bacteria > Acidobacteriota > Terriglobia > Acidiferrales > UBA7541 > Acidiferrum. The sequence goes on from DATAMU010000608.1 coordinate 1,660, forward strand.
GAAGACGCGGAGCGCGTTGCAGCACTCGGCGCAAAGCATTCTCTGAGCGCCTACGATGCGGCGTACTTGGATCTTGCGCTGCGAAAAAACGTCGCGTTAGGCACGCTTGACGGCGCTCTTAGGAATGCTTCGATGACAGAAAAAGTTAGACTGCTCTGATATTCGTTTGCGGGATTGCAAGCTTAGATCAGCTGGCGGATTCGGCCGAGGTGGCGACGGTGTCGGGGAGGATGCCGACGTTGGCGGCGGCGACGCTGTCGCGATTTGTGTTTTTCACGAGATACATCGCTTCGTCGGCCAGGTGCAGCAGGCCTTCTTTCGTGCGCGAATCGACGGGATAAGACGCGACGCCGACGCTCGGCGTGACGCGGACGCTCATGCCGGTGTGGTCGAGCCACTTGCCTTCGCGGATCAATTTATGAAGGCGGCGCGCGACGTTGAGCGAGTTTTCCTTCGAGGTTTGTGGGAGCAAGATCACAAATTCATCGCCGCCATAGCGAAACGCGAAATCGATCAGGCGGCAATGCGACTTGAGCGCCTCGCCGATTTCGGCGAGCAGGCGTGAGCCAATCAGGTGGCCGTGTGTGTCGTTAACCTGTTTGAAATGGTCGAGATCGATGAAAACCACCGAAAATTCGTAGTTGTAGCGCTGCGAGCGATAGATTTCGGTGTCCAGAATGAACTGCATGTGCCGCGCGTTGTATAACGACGTGCAATCGTCGGTGATCGTCAACTCGTGGATGCGCTTGACGTGGCGCGCATTTTCGAGCGCGATCGCGGCAAAGTCCGAGAGCGCTTCGAGCAGCTTCAAATCGCGCGCGTCGAAACCATCCGGGCCGATGCAATTGATCAGCTCAATGACACCCAGGCACGTGTCGCGAAACTTCACTGGCACGGCAACGATCGACTGCGTCTCCATCTTGGTCTTTTCATCGACCTTGCCGAAAAATCGCGTGTCCTTCGACGTGTCGGTTACGACGACGGCTTCGCCATTTTGCGCGACCCAGCCGGCGATTCCCTGCCCGAGCTTTACGCGCACATCTTTCAGCGCTTGCGACGCCTTGCCGACTGCCAATTCAAAATAGAGTTCGTTGGTATTTTCGTCGAGGAGCAGCAGCGACCAATTGTCGGGTCGCAGAAACTCGTCGATTTTTTCCATGATGGTGCGGAGGACTTGGTCGAGCTGGAGAGAAGACGTGAGCGCCTTGCCGAGTTCCTGAAAGACCGCGACTTCGCCGGCTTCGCGCTGCTCGAACGATGCGCCGGGATTGCGCCGGCGTTCGACGGCGGGAAATTGTTTCACGTCCTCCACGTTCGTGTGAACCTGTTCCTTTAGTGGCATGGCACCGAAAATGGCATAGTCTTCAGCCGTGGGGACGCAAACGGCCGGAGTACGCCTATGCTCGCCAGTATCGCGCTGGAGAAAAATCGAAGCAAGAAAGTCGTGGTACAGGAGTAGCGAGATAGCCAACGAGCGTGCCGATCGAGCCCAGGAAGAAAGGCGTAAGCTCTTCGTTTGCATTGATATGCTGGGATGGAATTTGGTGATGGCGAAAGGAAGTCGAAATTCGGGCGCGCTGTCAGGATTGAGGGATCTGCTCGCGGATCTCAAGAGGCACGATACGCTGAAGCCATCCAGGCGCTTTCGTGAACGCATCGAGGTGCTCGACCGGCTCGACGCTTACGATCTGGATTCGCTTCGTTCTGCCGCCGACCTCGGTTTTGAGGAAGCTACGTTATTTTACCGTGCGATCAAACTTAGGGCTAAGCTCGACGCACTGAACGCCCAGCTCTACGAAAACATTCGCGATGCGATTCGTCTCGGAGATGGTCGCAAAGTTTTGTTGCGTCACGCGACAACATCAGGACACGGGCCTCGTCTGCGCGAAGGCACTCTTGATGGCG
>DATAMU010000609.1:0-4681 GCA_036266605.1 Candidatus Acidiferrum sp.
TGCTGACGAAAGTTCCTCTGGGACCCGCCTACCTGCTTGGGATTTTTAATTTGCGCGGCGCGATCGTGCCACTCATCGACATCGCGATGACCGAAGGACGCCGGCCGGGCTTGCTGCCTAAGCACGTAGTGGTCGCTTCCCTGCCGGGCGACGCGACGCATGACGATTTGCGGGTCGGCATCGCTGCCGACGAAGTGATCGGCACGTATTCGGTCACGTCGGAGGATTTGCTGGAGCAAGCGCCTGAGAACGTTCCGCACTGCACCGGCATGCTGCGCCACGAAGATCGGTTGGCACTGCTGATCGACTTCCGAAAATTGCTGGAAGTGTTTCCAGGTCCAAGCATTTGAGATTTGCGGCGAGCGACGGTGACGCCGTCGAAACGCCGAAGGAAGATTTGGGAGGAAGGCATGAAATCGCGACTCAGTTCTAAAATCTGGACGCTTGTCCTGGTCAACAGCGTCGTGTTGTTCGCTGTGCTTGGTTTTGCGTACAGCGCGGGCCGGCAATCGGGCGGCGCGTCGATCTTGGATTTTGGCGCACTGCCGGCGGGTGCGAGCGGAGCCGTAATGATCGCGCTCGCGCTGGCCGTGGCCGGCGCGTTGTTTCTCGCATGGCAGCTTGGCAGTGCGCTGATCAAGCCAGTTCAACAGCTCGCTGAGTTTTCGGAGCGCTTCGCCGCGGGGGACAATCGCGCACGCGCCGAAGTTAGCTCTTCGAATGAGCTGGGTGTAATCGCCGAGAACCTGAATCGCGCCATCGCCAAGGTTTCGAAGGCGACGAGCAACCAGGAGGCGAACGAGAGCCTGCAGCGCAGCATCACGGAATTGCTCGCGGTCATCAACCAGGTGGCGCGCGGCGATTTGGCGCAGCGCGGCAAAGTCACCAACGATGCCCTTGGCAACGTCGCGGATTCGATCAACTACATGCTCGACAACTTCACAAAGGTTCTCGAGCGCGTTCGCAAGGCCGCGATGGAAGTCACGGCGTGCTCGAACAACATTCTCGTTGCCGCCGACGAAATGCAGGCTGGCGCGACTCAGCAGGATCAGGAAATTACAAACACGTCGAGCGCCGTCGAAGAACTCACGGTTTCGATGAAACAGGTGTCGAACAACGCGGAAGCCAGCGCCGAAGCCGCGCGCCGCGCTCTCGATGCCGCGGAACAAGGCAACCGCGCCGTGCGCGACACCCTGGAAGGCATGCAGCGCATCCGCGCTTCAGTGCAGGCGACCGCCAAGAAGATCAAGTCGCTCGGCGATCGTTCACTCGAGATTTCGGAAATCATCAACGTCATCAACGACATTACGGAACAGACGAACTTGCTCGCACTGAACGCGGCAATTGAAGCTGCACGCGCCGGTGAAGCGGGCCGCGGTTTCGCGGTCGTCGCCGACGAAGTTCGCAAGCTCGCAGAACACTCACGCAGCGCGACGAAAGACATCGCCGCCCTTATCAAGGCGATTCAGGCCGAGACGAACGAAGCAGTCGTCGTCATGGAAGAAGGCACGAAGGAAGTGGAAGGCGGCGCGACGTTGGCCGATCAGGCGGGACGCGCTCTCGATGCGATTTCGAGCGTCGTTCGGCAGTCCGCCGAACTCGTGCAGGAAATTTCGCTCGCATCGAAACAGCAGGTGCGCGGAACGGAAGGCGTCGCGCACGCGATGCAGATCATTTCGAGCATCACGCGCCAGACGTCACAGGGCACACGCGGCACGGTCGCGACGGTGAGCCAGCTTGTGAAACTGTCCGATCAACTCAATGAAGCATTGGCGCAGTTCCGTGCGGCGAAGCAAGCCGCGGGTGTCGCCGAGGAGTCCGAGCGACAGCCAGTTCCGGTGGGCGCGCGATAACACGTCGCGATTGATTCTCAGCTCCGGGTCGGCATTGGTGCCAGTTGCACGGGCCGTACAGAGGGGCGAAAGCCTTCCGGAGCCGAAACGTGACCACGATGAGCGACCAGGGATCCGCTGTCCGTTTGAGCGAACACGAGTTGAGTGAGATCCGCATGCTGATTCAAGAGCGGACGGGCATTTGCTTCGATGAGTCGCGCGAGCGCTTTTTCTCGACGCATGTGCGCGAGCACATCGCAGCGAAAAAGCTCGGCAGCGGCACGGAACTCTTGAGGCTGATGCGCAAGACCAACGTCGAATACGAGGCTCTGCTCGAGCGCGTACTGACTCAGGAGACTTCGTTCTTTCGCTACCCGGGCGTTTACGAGGCGTTTGAGAAGCGAGTGCTGCCCGAGCTGCATACGAAGAAGTTCTGGAAGAATCCGCGCACGCTTCGCATTTGGAGCGCCGGTTGTTCGACGGGAGAAGAGCCGTATTCCATTGCGATTTCAATCGCGGATGCGCTTTCGTTTGCAGATTCGTGGAAGCTGGAGATTTTGGCGACGGATGTTAGCCGCGTCGCGCTGAAACACGCCGAACGAGGCGTGTATAAGGGTCGCGTTCTCGCAGGCGTTAACGAGAAGCAGCTCGCTACACATTTTACGGAGACGAAGGACGGCCATCAGGTCAAGCCGCGGATCCAGAAGATGATCACTTTCACCCAGATGAATCTCGCTTCAGCGGTCTACGTCGGCCGCATGGACCTGATTTTCTGCATGAACGTGATGATTTATTTCACCGAAGAGCGCCGACGCGCGTTAGTGCAGCGCTTCTATGACAGCCTCGAACCCGGCGGCTACTTGTTCCTGGGTCATTCCGAATCGATTTCGAAGATGCCGGTAAAGTTTCAGGCGATCGTGTTGAACGATTGCATCCTTTATCGCAAACCGACGGCCGAAGAGTTGCAGAAATCGGAACTCGTGCTGGAAGGAGGAGCGGCGTGAGCGTACCCGAACGCGAAGCTGTCGAACTATTCCTCCAGGAAGCGTCCGAGCACCTCCAGTATTTGCGCGAGTACGTCAGCGTATTGCAGGAGAGTGAACCGCGCCGAGAAGATCTCGAGCGCCTTTACATCGCAGCGCACACGCTGAACGGAACTTCCGGCAGCTACGGTTTCCCGCGTTTCTCAGAAATCGCCGGCAAGCTCGCACACGTATTCCAGTATTCGCTGAACGCTACGCTTGGCGAGGACTTGCACGGTCCGCTCACCGAGTTCCTATCAGACGGCATTTCTCTTCTCGAGACCGATCTGCTCGAAATCAGTGATACGGGCAACGAGAACGTCGAGGACATCACCGCATTCAAAGAACGCTATCGATTCGCGTTCCCGGTTGAGCCCGTTCCTCTAAATTTCGGCGTTACGAACTCCGGAGTCGAACTGTTGCCCGCCGAAGCGGCCCAAGCCGGCGTCACCGGCTCTTACTTCGACGCGCTTCCTTCAGACGACGAAGTCGGACCCGAGATTCTCGAATTCTTCCAGCCGGAAGCCGAGGAACATCTGCAAGTCGTCAGCGACTGCCTGATTTCGCTCGAAGGCAACAACAATCCGGAAGAGATCAATCGCCTGTTCCGCGCGATCCATACGGTGAAGGGCTCGGCGGCTCAGGTCGGATTGAAGCGACTTGGCGCGATTGCCCACCGGGTTGAAGATTTGATCGGTCGTCTGCGCGACGGAGAAATCGAACCTTCGCCCGCGGTCGTTGATATTTGTCTCGAGTCCGTCGACGTCCTCAAAAAGACGCTGCATCAGCAGTGGGCCGACGAGTCCGAAATGCGGAATGGCGTCGATTCCCTGCTCAACCGCATCGCAGAATTCGCACCCGTCGAAATCGAAGAGGCCGTCGCCGGACAAATCGCGGCAACCGAATCGCTCGAACCGGTTCATCAGCAAGTTTCTACGCCGGTCGTCGCACGCAAGGCCGGCAAGCAAGTCGCAGCACCCGCTCAATCGGCAAAATCCGTCCGCATCGCTCTAGAACGGCTCGACCGCATGATGAACACGGTTGGCGAGCTTGTGATCAACCGCACGCGCATGGTTGGCCGCGTCACGGAACTCGAAAAGCTCGTCGATACCCTGAGCTTCTCGAAGGAGCGCCTGCAGGGCAAAGTTAACGAATTCCAGGAAAAATACGAATTCAACAAAATCAGTTCCTCGCGTAATTTTTCGTCCTGGCAGGCGGCGACAACGCCCCAGCGTCTGACAAGCGCCGCTGCTGGCGGCGGCTTGTTCGACGATTTCAGCGAACTCGAGATGGATCGCTACGACGATTTCAACATCCTCTCGCGCTCGATGGCTGAAATCTCCGCCGACGTGAACGAAGTCCTCACACAGCTCGAGGGCTACATCGGGCGCGTCGAAGGCGACATCGACGAATTCACCAAGCTTGCTCATCATTTGCAGGATGAGTTCACAGCCGCTCGAATGGTGCCTATCGGCACTCTTTATTCGCGTTTGTCGCGCGCTGTTCGCGACGCTGCCGTCTCCGCCGGCAAACAGGTCGATCTCGACTTCGTGGGCAATGAAACCGAGCTTGACAACAACATCATTCAACAGATTTCCGACCCGCTGGTGCACCTGGTTCGAAATTCAGTTGCGCACGGCATTGAAAGAGCGGAAACGCGACGCGAAACAGGCAAATCGGAAGTCGGAACGGTTTCGCTGCGCGCCTATCATCGCGGAAATCATATTTACATTGAAGTCGAGGACGACGGCGGCGGTATCGACTACGAACGCGTACGCAACGCAGCGATCGAACGTGGTCTGGCTTCTCACGATACCGCCGATCGTC
>DATAMU010000610.1:0-11532 GCA_036266605.1 Candidatus Acidiferrum sp.
TCGCGGATACCGGGGACAGTCGCATCGTGGTCGCCGCTCCCCTGGTGAACGCGGATCTGACATCGAGCGATCCGACGTATTCGCTGAATCAATCGGTGGTGGGGTTTGGCCACGTGCAACTCGGTTCGTCAACGGCGGTCACGCTGACACTGCCGTTCACGACGGACTTCTCCGGCGGCTTGGGCGGAATTAAGGTGCTGACGCGCGGCACACCGAATCTGGATTTCACGTCGGGATCGGGCACGACGTGCAGCGCCTCGACCGGACCGAGCACGAGCTGTAGCGTGCAAGTTAATTTTCTGCCGACGGCGGCGGGACTGCGAAACGGCGCCGTGGTGCTGCTCGACACTTCGCTGAATCCGATCTTGACGATTCCGCTGTATGGATGGGGCGACGCGCCATTGGCGGCTCTGTCGCCGAACGCGGGCTCGGTTGTGAGCACGAGTTCGATTGTGACTTCGAATCCATATCAAGTGGCGCAGGATGGCGCTGGCAACATTTACGTCGCGAACTACACGGGCAAGAGCCTGGTCAAGATTCCGACCGGCGGTGGTGCGGCGGCGACGGTGAGCCTCGGAACGCCGGGAAGCATCGCGCTACAAAACCTTACCGGCGTGGCGATCGACGGAGCAGGGAATCTCTTCATCGGCGATCACCAGAACAGCCGAGTCCTGGTGGTGACACCGGGTGGCGTGGTTTCGGTGTTGACGATCAACGGGCTCAGCCCGGCGCTGGGATTTCCGACGGCGATCAACTTCGATAGCGCCGGCAATCTCTACATCGCTGACTTCACGAACGGGCGCATCGTCGAGATTTCTTCGCTGGTCGTGGCAGGCTCGACTTCTTCGGGTAAGGGGACCGCGATCGCGACCGGCGGCTTCACGTTCACCGGCAGCACTGTCACGGGCATGACGATCGATCCGCAGGGAAGCATCTACGTCGCGGCGCGAACGCAAAACAGCAGCGCGATCATCAAGGTCACGGCGGCCGGCGTCGCGTCCGCGGTAGCGATTCCGGGCAACATCACGCCGGCGATCAGCAATCCGCAGGGTGTCGCTGTAGATGCGTTCGGAAATTTGTACATCGTGGACACGGCCAACACACGCATCGTGAAAATTACGAGCGCGGGAGTCGGGTCCGTGGTCAGCATCAGTGGGCTGACGAATCCGGCAACGCTGAGCACACTGATTTTCGGTGTGACGGCCGACACGTCGGGTAATCTCTACATCCCGGATTGGACGAACAATCGCATCGTGTTTGTGAACGTGTCGGGTGCGGTGCTGACGTTTGCCAACACAAACCGTGGTTCGACAAGCAGCGACAGTCCGAAAACGGCGACGGTCACAAACCTCGGCAATAAAGCGCTGGTAATGTCGGCCAATCCTTCCTACACGACCAGCTTCTCGAACAACACCAGTGACACCAACCTGTGCACTTCGACGACATCTTTGGCGGCAGGCAAGCTTTGCGACGTTGCGGTGAAGTTCACGCCGCAGGCGAGCGGCAGCTTGAGCGCCAACATTACGGTCACAGACAACAATCTAAACGTTGGAAGTTCCACGCAAACCGTGGCGGCGAGCGGCACGGGATTGAGCTCCGCTGATTCCACGGCCGTAGCGGTCGCAGCAACTCCGACGGTGGCGAACACCGGCGAGGCCATTTCGCTCACCGCAACCGTCACGGACACCCAGACGGGAAACACATCGACGATCCCGACAGGCGGCGTGACGTTCACGGACACGGTTGGCGGCAGCACGACGTCGCTCAACAGCGGAAACGCGGTCACATTGAACGGAACCGGCAAGGCGACTCTCGCCGGAGTCACCTTCAGCACAACGGGAACGCACACCATCACTGCGACTTACCCTGGGGTGAGCGGGGTATTCGCAACCAGCACGAATACGACAACCGTCACGGTGACGACGCTGATCGTTCCTACGATCACCTGGGCTCAGCCATCGGCGATTTTCGCCGGTGCGTCGTTGAGCGGCGTACTGAACGCAACTGCGACAAACAACGGCACGGCAGTGCCGGGCACATTCGCCTACACAGCCACACCGCAAGGCGGCAGTCCGGTCGCAGTGACCGGCGCGAGCACGCTGACGAGCGGCGAATACACGCTGAACGTGACGTTCACGCCGACCAACACAACGACGTACCACTCGGCGACCGCATCGGTCTCGCTCAAGGTGCAAGACTTCACGTTCGCCGTAACGACCATAGCCGGAGTTTCCTCGCCCGCACAAACCGTGGCCCCGGGCGGAGTTGCGACCTACAAACTGGCGTTCGGACCTTCGGGAGGCACCACGTTCCCCGCAGCCGTGACGCTGACGGTCAGCGGCTTGCCGACCGGCGCGACAGCCACGATCACGCCATCGACGATCCCGGCGGGTTCGGGCCCGACAAATGTCACCCTCGCGATTCAAACGTCCACAACAATCGCCAGCGCCATCGGCAGTCGAGACTCGCTCGACCGCGCGATGTCGCCGACGCTGTTCAGCGCGATGCTCTTGCCATTCGTGGGATTGCTGCCTTGGCGCAAGTCTCGCCTGCGTGGGCAAGGCGGGCGCGCGAGCGCTCTGCTCGGCGTGACCCTACTCGTTATCGCCTGCTGTGCGGCTGTCGGAGGGCTTTCCGGCTGCGGCAGCACCAACAGCGGATACCTGGGGGCGCGATCGCAGACATCGATGGTGACCGTGACAGCCACATCGGGAACGTTGTCGCACTCAACCACAGTCAGCCTGACCGTGAGCAACTAAGGAGATCGACTATGACGCGTACAGCATTGTGGAAGAGTGCGTTACAGATAGCGGCGCCGGCGGCGTTGGCGTTTGCTTCGCTGGCGTTTGCTTCGCCGGTCGGCGCGCAACAGAACATCGTTGAAGGAAGCCGGATTCCGCCGATCGACATCACCGCGACCTACACGGCCGAACACGCCAAGATCTCGCCGAGCGGCGAGTGCGGCTGCTTCTGGCTACAGGGCGGCAGTGGGGAAGCGAACGTTTATCTTTATCACGGCTTGAGTGTCGCGGCCGAGCTGACCGGATCGCGTGTCGGCAACGTCACACCCGGCGTCGATATCTCGCAGATCGCTGTGATGGGCGGGCCGCGCTACACGTTTGGCACTTCGCGATGGACGGACCGAATTTTTGGATCGCGGCATCGCACCAGCTTCTTTGGCGAAGTGCTCTTTGGCGGCGTGCACGCGTTCGATGGCGCGTACCCATCGTCCACAGGATTGAAAACAACCGCTTCGGCGTTTTCGATGCAGGTCGGCGGCGGATTTAATGTCAGGTTCGCGAGAAATTTCGCGTTGCGCGCGTTCGAAGTCGATTACGTGCGTACGAGCTTGCCGAACGGCACGACCGATTCGCAGCACGATCTCCGGCTGGCGGCCGGAATTTCGTATCAGATCCACCGCTGAACAGAATTCGTCGCCGCACCACGTAGCAAGGCCCGAGCTGCTCTAAATGCGGCCGGGCCTTTTCGTCTGTCGCGTGGATTGACTCGATCCACAGCGTGTTCGTCCTCGAATATCATGTTGAAAAAAGGACACTTCTCCGCAAAGTTGTTACCGGAGGCGCACGCCTGACAAAGGATTTGCAATGGGGCCCGGCGGTCCGTTGTAATGTATAGCCGTAGAAAGATTTCTGGGCTCGACCGGACGATATGGCGAAAAAACTACGCATCGTTGTTTCTCTGACGACCAACGATAACGATTACCAGATTGAGCAGGCGCAGTCCGCGGAGCAGGCTGGGAACCGGCTCGGCGTAACCGTAGAGATCATTTACGCCGACAATGATGCGATCAATCAGAGCACGCAGATTTTGAAAGTGGTGCAAGCGCCGGCGGAGCAGCGGCCGGATGCGGTTGTATTCGAACCGGTGGGAGGCACAGCGTTGCCACAAGTGGCGCGTGCGGCGGCGACGGCGGGGATCGGCTGGGCGGTGCTGAATCGCGACGCGTCGTACATCGATGAGTTACGCAAGCTCACGAGCGCGCCGATGTTTGGGGTGACTTCAGATCACGTCGAGATAGGGCGGCTGCAAGGTCGGCAGCTCGCTGCGCTGCTGCCGAAGGGCGGCTCGGTGATTTATGTGCAGGGGCCGTCGGAAAATTCGGCGGCCAAAGAGCGCACGCAGGGCATGCAGGAGACGAAGCCGGCGAACATTCAGGCGACGATGCTGAAGGCGCAGTGGACCGAAGAGAGTGCGCTGCGTGCGGTGCGGTCGTGGCTCAAGCTGACGACTTCGCAGAAATCGCAGATCGATGCGATTGCGGCGCAGGACGATTCGATGGCGATGGGCGCTCGCAAGGCGTTTCAGGAATTGCCGAACGAGATGGATCGCGATCGCTGGTTGAAGCTGCCGTTCATCGGGTGCGACGGATTGCCGAACACGGGGCAGGCCTGGGTGCGCACTGGGCAGCTGGCTGCGACGGTGTTTGTGCCACCGAATACGGGGCAGGCGATCGAGATGATTGTCGATGCGATTCAGAATAAGAAGCAGCCGCCGGCGAAGGTGTTGGTGGCGCCAAGGTCGATTCCGGCGCTGAATGCGATTCAGGCGCGACGGCCGGGCTGAGCAAGGCGTTTTTACCTGCCCATTCCTGCTTTTCTTTCGACTTCAAATAAAAAACAAAGCGGAAAATCTCGCCTCGTGCAAAACGCGCGTATATAATGCCGCCGTTCACACGATTCAATATGGATGTGCCGCGGAGGCGACCTTGAAGGATAGCGCGCGAAACGATTCGAACATCGACCGGCGGAAATTTTTGTCGGCGACCGGAAGCGGTTTGCTGGCGGCGGCTGCGATGCCGGGAATTGCGGCGGCAGCTGCGCACGAAGCAAATGGCGGTTCGGCAATGCCGGGGTTTGGCGGAGCTTCGATGAGCACTGAGGTTTCGAATGCAGCGCGCGGGCAGAGCAGCGGCGCAAAGAAGAAGATTCCCATCGGCGTGTTCGATCCGGTGTACGACAACCTGTCGCTGGATCAGATGCTCGACACGATGAGCGCGCTGGGAATGGAAGCGATCGAGGTTGGGACGGGCGGTTATCCGAACAATCCGCATTGCCCGCTCGATGAATTGATCGCCGACAAGGCCAAGGCGAAGGCGTGGCAGAAGAAGTTTGAAGACAAAGGCATTCGCGTGATGACGCTGAGCTGCCACGGGAATGCGGTGCATCCCGACAAGGCGCATGCGGCGAAGGATGCGGAATCGTTTCGCAAAACGGTGCAGTTGGCGCAGATTCTCGACGTGAAAACGATCGTGACGTTTTCGGGCTGCCCAGCGGGGACGCCGACGGATTCGCAGCCGAACTGGATTACCTACCGCTGGCCGCCCGAATACGGGCAAATGCTGGATTGGCAATGGAAAGAAAAGGTGATTCCGTATTGGAAGGAAGCGGCAAAATTCGCGCGCGACCACGGCATCCGACGGATTGCGCTGGAGATGCATCCAAACTTTGTCGTTTACAATCCGCGGACGCTTATGAAGTTGCGCGAAGCGGTTGGCGAGGAGATCGGCGCGAACAACGATTTGAGCCATTTGTTCTGGCAGCAGTGCGATCCGGTCGAGGTGATTCGCTTCCTCGGCAAGCAAGGGGCGATTTATCACGCGCACATGAAGGACACCGTGTTCTTCCCGGAGAATGTAGCTAAGTACGGTGTGTTGAACTTCGCTTCGGAGAAGGCGGACTTGGGAGAAGCGTCGGAGACGTTCCGCGCGGTTGGATACGGTCATGGTGCCGGATTGTGGAAGGCGATTTTGCAGGCGTATATGGACATCGGGTATGACGGGATGCTCAGCATCGAGAACGAAGATCCGATTCTGCCGGGCGCGGTGGGAGTTGAGCGGGCAGTTTATGTGTTGAAGAACGTGCGAACCGAAATTCTCGCGGGCTGAGGTTTGAGTTAAGCAGCGGCGAAAGTTTTGAACGGAGTTTGCGGTCGCAGTTCCGCAGTGCTAATTGTTTATCGAGGGAGTTTGTTCACAAGGGAGCGGCTTGATGGCGCAAGTGATTCGTTCGCCGAAGACGTACGATGTGATCGTGGTGGGGTCGGGCGCCGGTGGCGGCATGGCGGCGAAGATTTTGACCGAGGGCGGCATGAATGTGGCGCTGCTCGAGGCAGGGCCTGAAGTTCATCCCGAAAAAGACTACAAGATGTTTATGTGGCCGTACGAACTGGCGCATCGCGGGATTGGTGTCGGGGGACGGCAGGCGGAAGATTTCGGAGAGTTCCTGGCGCCAAATGGATCGTGGGACATCCAGGGTGAGCCGTATACATCGGCGCCGGGGTCCGATTTTCATTGGTTTCGCTCGCGCATCGTCGGTGGACGCACGAATCACTGGGGGCGGATTGCGCTGCGGTTCGCGCCGATCGACTTTCGTTCGTACACGCGCGATGGGCTTGGAACGGATTGGCCGATTTCGTACGACGACATCGCGCCGTACTACGACAAGGTCGAAGGGTACATCGGGGTTTTTGGCACGAAAGAGAATGTGTCGAGCGCGCCCGACGGCGTGTTTTTGCCGCCGCCAAAGCCGCGTTGCACAGAGAACATCGTCAAGAAAGCGTGCGATAGGCTCAACATCACTTGCATTCCGGCGCGGCTGGCGATTCTGACGAAATCGGTGAACGGGCGATTGCCTTGTCATTACTGCGGGCAGTGCGGGCGTGGATGCACGACGGCTTCGAATTTCAGCTCGAGCCAAGTGCTGATTCCGCCGGCGATGGCGACCGGCAAGCTGACGATGATCACCGGTGCGATGGCGCGTGAAGTTTTGATGGGGCCGGATGGCAAGGCGACCGGAGTTTCGTACATCGATAAGAAGACGCGAACGGAACAACGTATCAATGCGCGGGCTGTCGTGTTGGCGGCGAGCGCGGGCGAATCGGCGCGATTGCTGCTGAATTCGAAGTCGAAGCTCTTCCCGGATGGTTTGGGGAATTCCTCGGGCACCGTCGGGCGTTATCTCACCGACTCGGTCGGCAGCGACGGCGAGGGATATTTTCCGCAGCTCGAAAATATGACGCCGCACAACCACGACGGCACCGGCGGCATGCACATGTATATGCCGTGGTGGAAGTTCGACCGCAAGAACGATTTTCCGCGCGGGTATCACATCGAATTCGGCGGTGGACGCGAGATGCCCGGCTGCGGGATTTTCGACCGGATGAATTACGAAGAAGAAGGCTACGGCGCCGACCTGAAGCGAAGAGCGCGCAAGAATTATGGAACGACGATCGGCTTCTCGGGACGCGGCGAGATGATTCCGAATCCCGACACATATTGCGAGATCGACCCGAATGTCGTCGATGAATTCGGTATTCCGGTGCTGCGATTCCACTTCAAGTGGTCGGAATACGAATTGCGGCAGGCGAAGGATATGCAGGAGACTTTCCGCTCCATTGTGGAAATGGCGGGCGGAACGTATCTGACGAAGCACCCGATCGATGGGCCAAAGGCGTACGGAATCGCGGCGGGCGGGAAGATCATCCACGAAGTCGGCACGGCGCGCATGGGATCCGACCCGAAGAATTCGGTGCTGAACGGATATTGCCAGACGCACGATGTGAAGAATGTGTTCGTCACCGATGGAGCGCCGCTGGTGACGAACCCTGATAAGAATCCGACGCTGACGATTATGGCGCTGTCGTGGCGCGCTTCCGAATATCTCTTGAGCGAAGCCGGGAAGGGAAACATCTGATGGCGAAGATCGGAATTTCGCGGCGAGACGTTTTGCGTACGTTGGCAGTGGGCGCGACAACGGGCTCGGTGTTGACGATGATCCCGGCGCAGGCGGCTGAGTTTGCGCATAACCTTGTGCAGAAAGAGAAAGCGGCGACGGGGAAGTATGCGCCAAAGTTTTTTCCGGCGAAGCAGTACGAGACGCTGGTGTCGTTGTGCGACACAATTATTCCGAAGGATGAGAAGTCCGGTGGTGCCGTCGAAGCGGGCGCGCCGGAGTTCATCGATCTGATCACGAGCGAGAACGTCGAATACCAAACGCAGTTTGGTGGCGGGCTGATGTGGCTCGACAACCACTGTATCGATGAATTCGGCAAAGTTTATATGGAGTGCACTCCGGAACAGCGGAAGACGACACTAGACTTGATTGCGTATCGCAAGAATGCCAAGGCGCGGCCGGAGTTGCAGCAAGGCATCGCGTTTTTTGCGGCGCTGCGCGATATGACGTGCGACGGGTTTTACACGAGCAAGATCGGAATCGCGGATTTGCAGTACATCGGCAATACTTCGCGTACTGAATTTCCAGGCTGCCCGCCGGTTCCGGAACGCCAGGCGTAAAAGCGAGCGGCTCTCCGCTTGCGATGGGGAAGCGCCATAGCCAGCGATCCGTACGCTACCAGACGCGGCAGACTTTTTCGCTCGGCTTCACCATCGGTTGACCCGCCTTGCAATGAAACGCCTCCGCAAATTCAGGCATGTTCACGACAACTCCGTTAATGCGATATTGCGCCGGCGAATGCGGATCGACCTGTGCGCGCAAGCGCAAATCTTCGGGACGTTCGTTGGCGCAGGCCCACTGCGCATAGCCTATGAAGAATCGCTGCTCGGGCGTTAGGCCATCGACCGGCTTCAGATCTTTATCCGCCGTAGCCGCTTTCCACGCAATGTAAGCGAGAATTTCGCCGCCGAGATCGGCGACGTCTTCGCCCATCGTCAGCTTGCCGTTGATGTGAACATCATCGACGCTCACATAGCTCGAATACTGATCGCTCACGCATTTCGTCCGCGCGTCGAATTTCTCGCGGTCGGCTTTCGTCCACCAATTTTTCAGGTTGCCATTGGCGTCGAATTGGCTGCCTTCGTCGTCGAATGCGTGCGTAAGTTCGTGGCCGATGGTACCGCCCGTGTCGCCGTAGTTCGGCGCATCATCCATTTTCGCGTCGTAAAGCGGAGGCTGTAACACGCCGGCGGGAAAGTTGATGTCGTTCATCTGTGGATTGTACTCGGCATCTACCGTCGGCGGAGTCATGCCCCATTCGTTGCGGTCGATCGGCTGGCCAATCTTGGCGATCTGGCGGCGCGTTTCGAACGCGACGGTGTTTCGAACGTCGCCGGCGAAATCGTCGCGCCCGATGTTGACCGAACTGTAGTCGCGCCACTTGTCGGGATAGCCGATCTTGTTGCGAATGCCATGGAGCTTCACCAGCGCCTGCTGCTTGGTCTCGGGGCTCATCCAGTCGAGATTGCGAATCCGCATCTCCATCGCGGCCTCGATGCGCTGCACCATTTCCAGCGTGCTCTGCTTGAGTTCCGGCGAAAACACTTTGCGCACGTAAGCCTGGCCCAGCGCTTCGCCAAGGTTGCGGTCGGTGTACTGGACGCAACGCTTCCAGCGCTGCTGCTGCTCTTTAGCTCCACGTAGGTACTTGCGATAGAACTCGAAATTCTCATCGACAAATTTCGACGAAAGATACGGCGCCGCCGCATCGGCGACATGGAAGCGGAGATACGTCTTCCAGTGATCGATCGATTCGCCCTTCAGGTCGCTGTTCACCTGTTTGAAAAACGAAGGCGAAGCGACATTCAGAACGGTAATCGATGGATAGCGGCGATCCGCGTAATACGTGTCCCAATCGAAATTCGGAGCCAGCTTCTTCAGCCCCGCCAGGTCCATCTTGTTCTTGAGTTTGTATGGGTCGCGGCGCTCTACCGGCGACAACGACGCGCGTGCCAGCGCCGTCTCCATTTTCATCACCGTGTCCGCGTTAGCCTTCGCGGTAGCCGCGCTGTCTCCGAGCAGTTCGAAAACATTCTGAACGTGCTGAACGTAGCGTTCGCGCGTCTCTTTCGATTTTGCGTCGTCCTTCGTGTAGTAGTCGCGATTGGGCAGTCCGAGGCCGCCTTGGTCGAGCGACGCGATCACTTGCTCCGAATTGTCCGGATCCTGGTCGGAGCCTCCCGTGAAAAGGAGCGCGCGAGAAGCGAGCGTTGTGTGCAAATACGCGAGCAGCGGTGCGAGATCATGCGCGGTCTTGAGCGCGGCGATGCGGTCGAGATCGCCCTTGATCGGGTCGATCCCGTGCTTCTCGGTGGCGGTTTCGTCGATGCACGCGGCATAGAAATCGCCGATTTTCTGAGTAACAGCGTCGCGCTGACTGCCCGGCGCCGCTGCCTGCTCCAAAATTCCGTGCAGAAAATTCAAGTTGTCTTCATACAACTTGCCGTAAACGCTCCACGACGTCTGGTCGGGCGGGATCGGATTGTCCTTCTGCCAGCGCCCACACGAATACTGGTACAAGTTCACGCAGGGATCGATCGACTTATCGATTGATTCGAGATTCAAACTCGGCGAATAGGGAAGCGAAGGTTCGCTGGCGGACTGCGGCCGAGCAGATGCGCAGAACACAAGTCCCAGTACAGAGATGCACAACATTCGAGTGAGCTTCATAGGCACCTTCGCGGGAAATAAAAGCGTCGCGGCAAGCGGCAGCTATCCTAGCGGCGCCTTGCGGATTTTCCAATCATTAAAAAGGCACAGCTCGAGAGACAAAGCCCTTTACTATGGACGCTGCGACCGCGAAAGGGTTTCTCAAGGCATGGGCATTCGCATTCGACCGGCGACCTACGACGAAGTGCCTCGCTTGCGCGAGTTGATCGAAGCCTCGGTGCGCCAGTTGCAAGCTCACGACTACACCGTGAAGCAACGCGAAGCGGCGCTCCGCACGGTGTTCGGCGTCGATAGCCAGCTCATCGCCGATGGAACGTATCTCGTAGCCGACGCGTCCGCCGTTGTGAGCGCCGGCGGCGGGGCCCACGCAAAACCCACAATCGCCGGATGCGGAGGCTGGAGCAAACGCAAGACTCTCTTTGGCGGCGACCAATGGAACGCGCGCGAAGACTCTTTGCTCGACCCCACACGCGACGCCGCAAAAATCCGCGCCTTCTTCATCCACCCAGCCTGGGCGCGCCAAGGCGTCGGCACGCTCATCCTCGACGCTTGCGAAAACGCCGCCCGCGCCGCCGGATTCACTCGTTTCGAAATGGGCGCGACGTTAACCGGCGTGAAGTTATTCAGCGTGAAGGGCTACGCCCCGATCAGGCGTATGGATGTTCCGCTCGACAACGGTGAAGTCCTGCCGATCGTACAGATGGAAAAAAGCGATCCTCCGCCCACAAAAGCCTGAATCCCCAAAAGAAAAAGGGGACGCGGCACGCCGCGTCCCCTAAAAACCTGAAACGAACGACTACGCTTCCAGTTTCGACAAATAGTTATAGCTGACGCGGATATCGTCCAGCCCCTTCGCGTCGTCATTCTCCACGAAGTAGTGCTTGATCCCCGCCTTACTCGAGTGCTCGAAAATCCGCTTGAAATCGATGGAGCCCTCTCCCACATTCGCAAGGTGCCCGGCCCCGGGATCGTGACCAACAGCGACCTTATATTCCGGATTCTCCGAGCCTCCTTTCGCCCAATCCTTCACATGCACCAGCGGAAATCGCCCCGGATACTTTTCAAAATACTTGACCGGGTCGGCACCCGCTGCCACAGCCCAGCATAGATC
>DATAMU010000611.1:0-7537 GCA_036266605.1 Candidatus Acidiferrum sp.
AGTTCCACCCATCGCGCGTAGAGTTCGTCGATTCGCTTCTGCGCGACTTCCAGCTCCAGCGAAACAGCGTGCAACTTCGCGCCGTCGCTCATGATTGCGGGATCGAGCAGAGAATCATGTCTTGACTGGAGATCCGCCTCAGCTTTGGCCACGCGCTCTTCGATCGTTTCCAGCTCTCGATTTTCATTATATGACAGCTTTTTTTTCGCGCTCGCGACGCGCGCAGCTGCGGTCGCAACGGCGGCAGCGTTAGATTTATCCGCCTCCGCACCCACACTCTTCGTTCCAGCTGACTCCTGCTTGCGGCTCGTCATTTTCCGCTCGCGCGACCATTCTTCCCACTGCGAGTAATCGGCAAATCTCTCCGCGCCGCCAGCGCCGTCGAGTCCGAGGACGACCGTCGATACGCGATCGAGCATGTAGCGATCGTGCGTCACCAGCACGAGCGCACCGGTGTATTCGAGCAAGCTCTCTTCGAGTATTTCCAGCGTCGGGATATCGAGATCGTTTGTCGGTTCGTCGAGCAGTAGAACATCAGCGGGCTGCAGCATAAGCTGAGCAATCAAGACGCGTGCCCGCTCTCCGCCCGAAAGGCGGCCAACCTTTTGATTTAATTGTTCCGCCGTGAAGAGAAACCGCGCAGCCCATCCGCCCACGTGGATAACCTGATCTCGATAAATGACGGAATCGCTGTCGGGCGCGAGAGCGCGACGCAAAGTAACATCGGGATCGAGTTCGCGATTTTGATCGAAGTAAACGATGCGCAAGTTGTCTGCTTGGCGCATCACGCCTGAGTTCGCCTTCACATCGCCGCGCAGCAATCGTAGCAGCGTCGTCTTACCGCTGCCGTTCGGACCGACCAGACCAACGCGCATCCCGGATGTGACAATGAAGTGGAGATTGTCAAACAACGCGCGCTCGCCGAAAGAGTAGCTGACGCCATCAAGGGTGATCAGTTGTTTCGTCTTCCGGTCCGAGGCCGAAAAATCAATCGTCGCGCTCGTACTTTTGGTGCGCGTGGTCATTTCCGCCAGGTCGCGGATCATCTCGTGCGCCTTATCGATGCGCGCCTTCGACTTCGTCGTGCGAGCTTTCGGTCCGCGGCGCAGCCACTCAATTTCAGTGTGCACGCGATTCTCGAGCGCCTCTTGCCGGTTGCGCTGCGCGTGTAGGTACTCCTCTTTTTTCTCGAGAAACGTGCTGTAGTTCCCCGAAACCCGCAGCGCGCCATCTTCATACGCTGGATTCAGTTCGACGACCTCGTTCGCCACATTCTCCAAAAAATATCGGTCGTGGCTCACCACGACGCAGGCGAACGCGCCATTTTGCAAAACACCTTCGAGCCACTGAATTCCAGCAAGATCGAGATGGTTGGTCGGCTCATCAAGCAGCAAAATGTCGGGTGCCTGCACGAGCGCCTCGACAATCGCGAGCCGCTTACGCCAGCCGCCGGAGAGTCGTGACGCATCATCATCCAGCAGATCGGCGAAGCCTGCGCGGCCAAGAATTTCAGCCATGCGCGCAGCGCGATCGCCTTCGGGCACTTGCGCGGCATCGAACGCGCGCGTCACCACCGAGCGAACCGTCTCGCCCTCAGCAAAATCCGAAATCTGCAACACGCTGCCGAGCCGAATTCCCTTGCGAATGGCAACGTCGCCACTGTCAGCCGTCACTCTGCCGTGCAAAATCGCGAGCAGCGTTGACTTGCCCGACCCATTCGGCCCGATGATGCCGATGCGCTCACCCTCCGAAACCGTAAATGAAATATTGCGAAACAATGGCGCCACGCCGAATCGCTTCGCCAATCCCCGTGCGCTGATGATAGGTGCCAGAATATTTCTCCGTCGGATATCCGCGTGATTCTCGATGTTGTCGCATTCCAGAATATCAGCCCAACGAATCAAACACGAAAGCCGTCGCACCAGAATTCAGCGATCGGCACATCTTTCAACTTTCGACTGTGCACCATCGGCTTCTGATATATCCTCACGCCCTTGGCGACGCCAACTCCACCGCGCAGCCTGAACACGTTCGACGCCACCATGATCGTCATGGGCGGCATCGTCGGCTCGGGCATATTCATCAACCCCTATGTGGTCGCGCTCCACGTTCACACGCCATTTCTGATTCTCGGCGTCTGGATTCTCGGCGGCGTGCTCGCGCTCCTAGGCGGTTTCATCTGGGCCGAACTCGCGACGCGTTTGCCGCAAGCCGGTGGGCAATACCTTTATTTGCGTGAGGCGTATCACCCGTCCGTCGCTTTTCTGTATGGGTGGGTCCTGCTGCTCGTGACGCAAACCGGCGGCATGGCCGCTGTCGCCGTGACCTTCGCAAAATATTTTCGCGAAATTAGTGGCGTCACGACGAGCGACGGGGCGATCGCCGCGATCGTGTTGCTCGGACTCACCGCGATCAATTGTTTCGGCGCTCGCGCGGGCAGTAACGTCCAAAGCTTACTGATGATTTTGAAGTCGGCCGCGATCGTCGCTATGGTCATCCTCGGACTCGCGCTCGGCGGCGGACACATTCATCTTCGACCGCTTCTCGACCGCCCAGCTTCGACTTCGCTGATCGGCGCGATCGGTGCCGCGATGATTCCCATCGCGTTCGCCTACGGTGGATGGCAGACCGCCACATTTGTAGCCGGCGAAATGCGGGATCCCCGGCGCGAACTTTCGCGCGGCTTGATCGCAGGCGTACTCGGCGTCGTCGCGCTCTATCTCTCGGTAAATTTTGTCTGTTTGCGCGTTCTCGGACCAGTTGGACTTGCCGAAACGCGTACGCCCGCCAGCGCCGTAATGCGCGCCGCACTCGGCGAGCGCGGCGCGTTCTGGATCGCCATCGGAGTCGCAGTATCGACGCTCGGCTTTCTCAGCCAAGGCATCCTCACCGCTCCACGCGTCTACTACGCCATGGCCCGCGACGGACTCTTTTTCAAAAGCGTCGGCTGGCTCTCGCCCAAAACAGGCGCGCCTGTCGTTGCGATCGTCTTGCAGGGAATCGCCGCGACGATCATTGCGCTCTCCGGCCGCTACGAACAGATTCTCAACTACGTTGTCTCGATCGATTTCATTTCGTTCGCCCTGACCGCCGCTTCCCTTTTCGTCTTTCGCCGGCGCGACAAATTCGAGCGGATTGACTCCGAATCGATCGGCTATCGCGTACCGGGCCATCCTTATACGACGGCGCTTTTCGTTCTAACCTGTGCGGCCATCGTCGCCAGCACAATCCTCACCTATCCCACGAACAGCGTGTTCGGCTTCATCATTCTCGCCGCCGGAATTCCCGTATATTTATACTGGAGCCGCAAGCCGCGGTCCGCTGCCACAGCTCCGCAATGACACGCCCGAGCAAACTTCGCCTGAACTCATGACACCTCTTCATCGTCATTCCGACTACATGCAGTGGGCCAAGCTCCACAGCAAATCGCGATTCAATCTCGCCACCAGTGGAGTCGGCGGGTATCCGCTGCGCGAACTCGCCGCTACCATCGATCAACTCGAAATCAACGGCGACAATTCCTACGGCTTCGCTCCATTGCAGCACGCGATCGCAACGCAATATGCAGTTGATCCAGCGTGCGTCGTCGAAGCAGCCGGCACGTCGATGGCGAACTACCTCGCGATGGCCGCTCTGATTGATCCCGGCGACGAAGTTCTGATCGAAAGTCCGACCTATGAACTCATCGTCTCGGCCGCGCGTTATCTACAGGCGAAAATCGTTCGTTTCGCCCGACGGGAAGAAAACGGATTCGCGGTCGATCCCGAAGAAATTCGTAAAACGATTACCGCTAGAACGAAGGTCGTTTTTCTCACCAACCTCCACAATCCGAGCAGCGTGCTGACGCCCGATAGCATTCTTCGACGAGTCGGCGACATCGCAGCGTCCGTCGGTGCGAAGGTCATAGTCGATGAGGTCTACCTCGATGCGGTTTACGACAACACGCCGCGTACGTCGTTTCATCTCGGCAACAATTTTGTCGTGACGAACAGCCTGACGAAGGTCTACGGACTGAGCGGCCTGCGGTGCGGCTGGATTCTCGCGCAACCCGACCTCGCCCGTGCGATGTACGCGCTGAACGATCTCTTCGCCGCGACTCCTGTGTATCCGACCGAAATTCTCAGCGTCATTGCATTCCAGAACCTCGACAAAATCCGCGAACGCGCCCGCAAAATCGTCGAAGCCGATCGAGCCGATCTTACGTCATTCCTCGACGCCAATTCAGCACACTTAACAGCGGTTCGCAGCCCCTATGGCACCACATGTTTTCCAAAGCTGCTGCATGGTGATGTTGTGGATTTGCTGCAACGACTGCGCACTAAGTTCGAGACAACCGTCGTTCCCGGCCAGTTTTTCGAGATGTCCGATCACTTCCGCATCGGCATGGGCGTGAACCACGAAATGTTCACCGAAGGCCTTCAGCGCCTCACCCAAGCGCTGCAATCCTAGATTCGGCAGTCATCTCTTCACAGATAATTCTGAATCGCGCCTCACGGCAACCGCATCCAATGCGCCGAACCATGAAGATCGTCTCTCTCAATGTCGGACTTCCTCGCGAAGTGCTCTGGCACGGCCAACCCGTAACCACCGGAATCTTCAAATCACCGACCACCGAACGCATTCGACTTCGCAAGCTCAATCTCGACGGAGACCGCCAAGCGGATCTCACCGTACATGGCGGCGAGCACAAAGCCGTGTACTGCTATCCGGTCGAGCACTACGACTATTGGCGCAAAAAACTTCAGGATCGGGACTTACCGCCGGGATCGTTTGGCGAGAACTTCACGACATCAGGATTGCTCGAGGAAAATGTCCATCTCGGCGATCGATTCGCAATCAACGACGCCGAAGTCGTGGTGACGCAACCTCGACTTCCCTGCTACAAATTGGGAGTGCGATTCGGTTCCGACGAAATGGTCAAGAAATTTCTGGCCAGCCGCCGCACCGGGTTCTATCTCGCGGTGACGCGGGAAGGCACAGTCGCCGCCGGCGATGAAATCGTTCCCGTAGTGCAAAACGCGAGTCGGATCTCGATCTCCGACTTCATGCGGCTCTTCCTTGCGAAATCGTTCGACGACGCAGATCGAGCTACCTTACAGGATCTGTACTCGCTGCCGTCGGTTCCTGACGATTGGAAGCACTATTTCCACCAGCGCGCTTCGGCCTGACACACGCCTCTAGCGCTCGGATACCACCGGCATATCAATGAAGCTGGCTGCACCCTGCGCATGATAAACGCGCTGCGTCGCCTTGATGTAGTCCGAAGGTTTCGCAAAAAAGATGTTCGGCACAAACGTCTGGGGGTTCCGGTCGTAGAGTGGAAACCAGCTCGATTGCACCTGCACCATGATGCGATGCCCCGGCAGAAACACATGATCGACCGTCGGCAAAATAAATTTGTATGTTAGCGGCGTATTCGGCGTGATCGCTTTCGCAGTCGCGAAACTCTCGCGGTACCGTCCGCGGAAAATATCCATCGCAATGTTGAGCTCATACCCGCCCATCTCAGGCCGGCTTGCGATCTCATCGGGATACACATCGATCAGCTTCACAACCCAGTCGCTGTCGGTGCCGCTCGTAGACGCTACGAGATTCACCACAGGCGCGCCTCCGACACGAACTGGATCCTTCAGCACCGGCGACTCGTACGTCAGTATGTCGGTCCGTCCATCGACGAATCGCTGATCGATCAGCAGCCACCGCCGCCAAGTATCTCCATCGGATTCGATCACGGGCCGCGGAACATACGGCACCGGCCGTGCCGGATCGGAAATGTACTCATCCGAGCCGGCCGCCGACTTTGCGTCCCGTTCGGTCGGAGCATCGAACGACAATCCAAAATTGCTCGTCAAATACAGCGGCTTCGATTTCACCGCACACGTCGGACACGCAAGCGGCCACGACTTCAATCGATCCCAATGATTTTCGCCAGTGTTGTAGATAAACACCGGCGGCGTGTCGGCCTTCACCGCGCCGTCGCGCAAATACTGGTCGAAAAACGGCCGCAACACGTCACGCCGGAATTGCAGCGCCGTATCGCCATCCAATCGCAGCGGTCCGAGCGTCGAACCTTCATAGTTCACGCCGCTGTGCCGCCACGGACCCATCACCAAATAATTTTTGTCGTTGTTCGTGTCCTTCGGCTCAACCGCGAGATAGCAATGAATCGCGCCCCACATGTCTTCCTGATCCCACAAACCTTGAATCCACATCGTCGGCACAATCAGCGGCTGCTGCCCCATCACTTTATCGAGGGCCTGATTCTCCCAAAACGAATCGTACGCGGGATGCTCTGTGATTTTTTTCCAAAACGGCATCTGATCCATGCCCGCTGCTTTCGCGAAATCGCCAAGCGACCCAGCGCGCAAATAATTGTCGTAATCGTCGAGACCGTGGCGCGTAATCTTCCCGCCTTCGCCGCGCGCTTCCGTCTGTCCCGCAATGTAGTCGAGATTGTTTTGCCGAAACGCGCCGAAGTGAAACCAGTCGTCGCCCATCCAGCCATCGACCATCGGACTCATCGGCGCTGCCACCTTCAAGGCCGGATGCGGGTGTACCAGCGCCATCACGACAGTAAAGCCTTCGTACGAACTGCCAAGCATCCCAACTTTTCCGTTCGACTCCGGCACATTCTTTACGAGCCAGTCGATCGTGTCGTACGCGTCGGTCGAATGATCGACCTCGCTCGAATTCAGCGGCCCGCGCAACGGCCGCGTCATCACGTAGTCGCCTTCCGAGTGATATTTGCCACGCACATCTTGAAACACGCGGATGTATCCCTCTTTCACAAAGACTTCGTCGCCCTGCGGCAACTCATTCAGCATCAAGAACGAATCCGATCGCATCGCGCGATGCTCCGCGTCATACGGAGTGCGCGTCAGCAACATCGGCGCATTCTTCGCCCCATTCGGAATCGTGATGACCGTATAAAGCTTCACGCCGTCGCGCATCGGAATCATCACTTCGCGCTTCGTGTAGTCATACCCCGCCGTCGGCTTGTCGAATTTAGGGGGAATATCCGGCGTCAACGGCGGCGTCTGCGCCGAAACACTCGACACAGCGGTTGCAAATAGCAGTACGACCAAGAAGAAACGATTCACGGTGAGGTCTCCGGGTAGAGTTTTCACGCATGAGCATATGCGAAATCAGGTTGTCAGCGCGAACGTATTTCCGTTCGCGCGCTTAGATAGCGGGGCGTTTTATCCTAGGATGCGATCAGTTTTCCGCCTCACGTTGGCAGTCCAAAAATCTTAGACAGCGTTCCTCCCAAAACGAGCTTGCGCGTAGATTCCGGCACATGGTTTGCGTCAAACATCGCGTTGTACTGCGACAGAACATGCTCCGCGCCAGCAGGATTCGTATCGGTACCAAAGACGATTTTGCTGAAGGCGCTCGGATTCTTCTCGGGCGTAGCCGTCCCCTCCTCCGTAGCTGACCACCAGAAAAATTCCGAAAACTTCTCCAGCCGCTTTCCCAGTTTTGTCAGCGTCGATCCGCTCAAATCGTAAAAAACATTCGGATTCCACCGCGCAATCTC
>DATAMU010000612.1:0-2434 GCA_036266605.1 Candidatus Acidiferrum sp.
AGTTGAGGATGACGTGCGGTTGGCGAATCTTCAAAAGGCGCAGCAGAAGTCTGGCGGCAAGGAGCAACAAAGCCACTTGCGCGCTCCAAGAGACGAGGTTTGCGAACCAGAGCGGCACATTCATGGTGCGCTCCGATCCAATTTCGTCTCTATCACAACCTTCATTTTGTTTCCTCGACCATGCGAACGATCTTCTGCAGATCCTTCTCGCTCATGCGGCGCGACTTCACGAGGTGCACGAGAAGTGGTTCGGCAGCGCCATTGAAAACGCGATCGACGAATTCGCGAATCATTCCGCCAATGACCTTGTTCTTGGGGTGCACAGGCTGATAGATGAAGGCGCGATCCTGGCGGCGTTTTTTCAGGTAGCCCTTGGTTTCGAGAATTTTCATCATCGTCATTACGGTGGTGTACGCGATCTTTCTGCGATCGAGGATCGCTTCGTAAATATCGCGCACCGTTGCGGTGTCGCGCTCCCACACCAGCTTCATGATTTCGAGTTCTTGCGGGGTCAGCGTTGTTTGTTTCGGTCTCATATCTTCCATTTTTATAGTACTAATTAATTCGTAGTGTCAAGCTAAATTTACAACGCCGATTGGCGCGGCGTGGAATTACTCGTAGCGCAGGGCTATGGTCGGGTCGATGCGCATGGCGCGGCGTGCAGGTAGATAGGCAGCGATGAGGCCGACGGCGATCATGGCTGCGGCGGCTGCGACGATGGGCATGATGCTGGCGGTCGGCAGGTCAGGGATGATGCTGGCGGCGATACGTTTGCCCCAGTAGGCGAGTGGCGCGCCGATCGCGAGCCCAGCGCAGACCATCCAGAGTGCATCGCGAAGCACGATACGCATGACGTCGGTGTCGGCAGCGCCGAGCGCTACGCGCACGCCGATTTCGTGAGTGCGGCGCGTAACGGTGTAGGCGAGCAGACCGTACAGGCCGATGACGGCGAGCAGTGCGCCGAGCGCCCCGAA
The DNA here is from genome assembly GCA_036266605.1 of Candidatus Acidiferrum sp. Classification (GTDB taxonomy): domain Bacteria; phylum Acidobacteriota; class Terriglobia; order Acidiferrales; family UBA7541; genus Acidiferrum. The sequence continues at coordinate 975 of DATAMU010000612.1, forward strand.
GGCAGCGGACAGCGAAGCGAACAGTCGTTGCGGGACGATGGTTGAGTCGAGCTGATCATTCATTTCTGTCATCTGCGCGATGGGAACGTTCTTGAGCACATCGGCTTCGATCTGACGCACCGTGGCATCGACGGCTGACGGATCCACTTTCGTGCGGATCGCAAGTTGAGAATGAGAGCCGAGTTCGCCTTCCCGAAACAGGTTGCCGTAGATCGTGGGCGGCGCGGGCTGCTCAAGGTGGTTGTACTTGGCGTCGGCAACGACTCCGATGACTTCGAATGTCTTCTCTTCTTTCGTCATGGTGATGTGGTTGAGCGTGATGTGTTTTCCGATGGGGTTTTCGTCGCCAAAACAATCGCGCGCGGCAGTCTCGTTGATGATTGCGACGCGGGAGCCGGACTGGTCGCGTGGAGAGAAATCGCGTCCCGCGAGAAAAGGCGTGCCGTACGTCTTGAAATAGTCCGGGGAAATGTTGTTGATCGAGACTTCGGGCTGCTTTTCGGGATGGTCTTCCGCGACCGCGATGGCGCCGGCTCCTGGGCCCTCCATGGGACTCATCTCACTGAGAGTCGCTGAGCTTACGCCGGGAACGGCGTTCAGCCGTGTCACCAGTTCTTGAGACAAATTTGCGTACTGTGCGAAGTTGTTGGCACTCTGCGCGAAATCGAGCGTGACGAGTAATAGATTGTTGCGTTCGAATCCGAGATTGTTGCGAAGCTGCGACAGATATCCGAGAAATAGGCCCGCCATACTTACCAGCACCAAGGCGAGCGCCACTTGCGATGCGACCAATCCCTTGCCGAACAATCGTTGACGCTTTGTCTCGCCGATTCGCGAACCCGGTAACAACGCGGATGCCGGTTCTGCGTTCGAAGCATTAAGTGCGGGCAGCGCTCCACAGAAAAGACCGGTGACGAGCGCGATCGCAACGGTGAACAACATCACCGACGCGTCGGGAGTCTTCAGACTTTCGAGGTGTATCGGCAACCCACTGATGAATCTGCCGGATGAGAAAACGCGGACGAGTCCCTGAATCGAGAAGTACGCTACAAAAATACCGAGCGCGCTTCCGATCAGCGACAGTAGGACGGACTCGGTCAGCGTTTGGCGTAGCAAGCGAGTGCGAGCTGCGCCCAGACAAACGCGTACGGCCATTTCGTGCTGGCGCGATGCGCCTCGCGCCAGCAGCAAACCTGCAAGATTTGCGCACGCGAGGAGGAGCAACAGACCGACAGTTGCCATCAAGACTTTCAGCGGCGTCGAGAGCATTTGAGTGAGCGGTGTTGAAACGCCGTTTCCCGCGGGTACGACGCGCAAATCGAGTTGACGCCAGAATGGGTCGCCGTTCGGCCGATCGACGGCGGATTTGAACAATGTCGATAGCTCCGCGCGCGCTTGTGAGATCGACACGCCCGGTTTCAAACGTCCCAGCAAGGCAAGCATAAATCCGGGAGTGGCAC
>DATAMU010000613.1:0-2257 GCA_036266605.1 Candidatus Acidiferrum sp.
TGCCTGGCGCTGAATTTCGTGTGAGCAAGGTGTCTTCGTTTTATGAGACGGAGCCGGTTGATTATTTGCAGCAGGAGTGGTTTTTGAATTGTGTTGTCGAGGGCGAAACGGAGTTGCCGGCTGGGGCCTTGCTGGGCCGACTGCGTGAGATCGAGAAGCGAATGGGCAGCGAGAAAGTAATCGCGAAGGGGCCGCGGATTTTGGACATCGACATTCTGCTGTACGGCGATGAGACGATCGCTACGCCGGAGCTGCAAGTGCCGCATCCGCGGATGACGCAGAGACGGTTTGTGCTGGTGCCGCTTGCGGAGATCGCGCCGGATGTCACTCATTCTTCGTGGCGCAGGACTGCGAAGGAATTGTTGGCCACTACGAAGGATACGAGCGAAGTTCGCCGATTTCACACGAAGAAATAATTTTCACGAAGAAGGCCGGCGACGTGAGTCACCGCTACAAATGCGGCCATAGAGATGTCGGTACGATCTAGCCCGCCGCGGGCGTGAGTGCGATCAGTCTCTTTCGCAAATAATTTTGTTCGATGGGATTTCGCGTCAGCTCAAGAGCGCGCGAATACGCTTTGATGGCTTCGGGCGTGCGACCGAGGCGACGCAGCATGTCCGCGCGTGCGGCGTGAAATAGGTGATAGTCGTCGAGCGTGCCGTCGGCGCCAATTTCGTCAACGCGGCGCAAGCCTTTCTCGATTCCTTCGGACATCGCGACGGCGACCGCGTGATTGAGAGCGATCACCGGCGAACGCGACAGGGAATACAACTCAACATAGAGCGCGTTGATCTGGCGCCAGTCGGTGTGTTCGTAGGTGTCGGCTTGGGCGTGCAGGGCCGAGATGGCCGCCTGCAATTGATACGGGCCGATGTGGCGCAGACGCAGCGCGGTATCGACCAACTCGAGTCCTTCGCGGATTTCGTTTTGATCCCACAATGTGCGATCTTGCTCTTCAAGCAAGATCAAATCACCTGCGGGATCGGTGCGCGCGTTGCGCCGGGAGTCGTGGAGCAACATCAGGGCGAGCAGGCCGAGATTTTCGGCGTCGCGAGGCAGCAAAGAGCAGAGCAGCCGCGCAAGGCGGATTGCTTCGGCGCAGAGTTCTTTGCGAATCAGCGTGTCGCCGGTGGTCGCGGAGTAGCCTTCGTTGAAAATCAGGTAGAGCACGGCTTGCACTGGCTGCAATCGCTCTTGCAGCGTGTGCAGCGGCGGAACCTCGTACGGGATGTGCGCTTGCGCGATTTTTGATTTGGCGCGAACGAGACGCTGCGCGAGCGTCGCTTCGGGCACGAGAAATGCGCGCGCGATTTCTGGAGTCGTGAGGCCGCCGAGGGTACGCAGCGTCAGTGCAACTTGCGCTTCGGAGTTAATCGCCGGGTGGCAGCAGGTGAAGATGAGTCGCAGGCGATCGTCGGGGTAGGTCATCGACGATGCGTCGAATGCGGCTTCGGCGTCGAGATCATCGGGATGGTAGGAAGTAGGTGTTTCATAGCGAAGCGGATCCTCTTTTTCGCGGCGCGTTCGATCGCGCCGCAAAGCGTCGATCAATCGGCGGTGCGCCGCCGTAGTGATCCACGCGGCTGGATTGTCGGGGATTCCCGATTCCGGCCAGCGCGCGATTGCCGAGGTGAAGGCTTCCTGTAGCGCTTCCTCCGCGAGATCGAACGAGCCTGAAATTCGTATTAACGTCGCGATGATGCGGCCGGACTGTTGCCGGAAGACGGATTCGGCGACGGACTTCGCGTCGGTCATTGTTTGATGTTAAGCGGCCCGCGCGGGCGCTGTCGTGAAATACGCTGCCGCGAGGAATGCCGCAATCAGGATTTCTGTAACAGCGGGCGCAATGAAAAAGTATTTCCAGGCGATCACAGTCGTGACGACGAAGTTGAGACAGAAGAGCATGATGATCGGCCGAATCGGTGCCGCGTTCGTTTTTGCGATCGTGGCGAGCTGCCAGAAGAGGATGCCTTCGACTAATAGCGCGAGTCCCAGGAGCCAACCGTAGCCGTAGAAGAAATCCCAATAGGTGCGCATCGAGCCCATCACATTGAAGGACCGCGATTTCATTGCTTCGATGACGGCGATTTCGGGCGCGCCGTTTTTGGGCTTGCTGAGCACGCCTCCGATCGTGTGCAGGATCGCGTGAATGATCGCCAGCACCGATGCGATGCGCAGATATAGAGTCGTCCTCATATGGATGCTCTCCTTTATGTGTGAGCGCTGTGTTCAGCCGACCGGTTCAGTCGGCGGCGGA
>DATAMU010000614.1:0-2461 GCA_036266605.1 Candidatus Acidiferrum sp.
CCGTTCCTGGGGAGCGGCGGGCCGAGGACGATGCAATTGGCGGCGAAGTTTACGTTCTAGCGACGGGCACGGCGTGCCGTGCCCCTACCGAACTAGTGAGGGCGCTCGGCTGTGATGGCCAGGGCGCCCTTTTTCTTATGTGACCGGCTGAGCGAGCTGGGCATCCAAGTGTGCGTTGCCTCGGGTTCGCCGCGTTGCGACCTCTCCTTTGACGTGCTGCGTGGTTGTTCTGTGGCTGTTCGATTGAGTACAGCGAAATTTTAGAGATTGAGGACAAGGGATCATGAGTGAAGCAGCTCAAAAAACTGCGGTAGAGAAACAGAAGCCGGAGACATTTGCGGCGAAGGCGTATGCAGCGAGGAGCGCGACGTCAGGATTGTCGCCGTACAGCTTTCAGCGGCGCAAACCGCTCGCGGACGATGTGCAGATCGAGATTTTGTATTGCGGCGTGTGTCACTCGGATTTGCACTACACGCGCAACGAGTGGAGCGACGGAATGCCCGCGGTGTATCCGGCTGTGCCTGGGCACGAAATCGTCGGGCGAGTGGTGGCGGTCGGCAAGAATGTAAAGAAATTCAAGGAAGGCGACATCGCGGCGGTGGGCTGCATGGTGAAGTCGTGCCGCACGTGCGTGAATTGTAAGGCGGGCGAAGAGCAGTATTGCAACAACGAGTGGACGCTGACTTACGGCAGCCCCGACCATATTCTTGGAGGCGTGACGCACGGCGGGTATTCGGATGCGATTACGGTCGATCAGAATTATGTGTTGCGTATCCCGAACGGACTCGATCCGGCGGGCGCGGCGCCGCTCTTGTGCGCGGGGATCACGACGTATTCACCGCTGCATCATTGGGGCGTGAAGAAGGGGCAGAAGGTTGGCGTCGTGGGGCTCGGCGGGCTGGGGCACATGGGAGTGAAATTCGCCAAGGGCCTCGGCGCGAACGTGGTGCTGTTCACAACTTCACCGGGAAAATCGGCGGATGCGGTGCGACTGGGCGCGGATGAAGTTGTGATCTCGAAGAACGCGGACGAAATGGCGAAGCATGCGAACAGCTTCGATTTCATTCTCGATGCGGTGTCGGCCGATCACGATATGAATGCGTATCTCAACTTGTTGAAGCTCGATGGGACGCTGACGCTGGTCGGCGCACCGGAGAAGCCGGTGTCGGTGAAGGCGTTTAACTTGCTGATGAAGCGACGGCGGCTGGCGGGTTCGGCGATCGGCGGGATCCGCGAGACGCAGGAGATGCTCGATTTTTGCGCGGAGAAGGGGATCGTGGCGGACATCGAGAAGATCAAAATCGACTACATCAATGCGGCGTATGAGCGGTTGTTGAAGAGCGATGTGAAGTATCGGTTTGTGATCGATATGGAGTCGCTGAAGAAGTCGTAGTTTAGGCCGTGCGGTATCTGAAAAAGTCAAAAACCGCACCCTCTTAAACCTGAGGGTGCGGCACCCGACGTCCGATTGCCCACTTAACATCCCGCCTTTGTGACTATTCCGGAGCCACTGACAGATCCAGATTCTTGATGACATTTTGATCGCCGAGGACTTCGATGGCGGCGATTTTGTCGTTGGCAAAGGTGAAGCGCAGAACACGGAACAAGCGGCCGCCGGGGGCGACGACGATGCCGACATTTCCATCGATAAGAACCGGACGGGCTGCACGTGCGCCGCGGGCGGCTTTGATACCTTCCCTGGCCCAGGCCGCGGCACCGCGCGTTTCTCTTGCAACGCCGGGAAGTGAGGAAGCTTCGTCGAGACGGACGGAGAGATCGGGATCGAGAACGGCGACGAGAGCGTCGAAATCGGCGGTTCGCAGTGCGGCGATGAACGCGTCAACGAGCTTGCGTTGATGCGCTAACTCGGCGCCGGGAGTTGGGGGTGCGCCTTGGACGCGGCGGCGCGCGCGGCTGGCGAGTTGGCGCGTGGCTTCGGCAGTGCGGCCGACGACTTCGGCAATTTCGTCGAAGGAGGAGCCGAAGAGATCGTGAAGGACAAACGCGAGGCGCTCGGCGGGATCGAGGCGGTCGAGAACGACGAGCAGAGCGAGGCCGACGGAATCGGCCATGACGGCTTCCTGTTCGGGATCGATTTTTTTCGAGACTACGGATGTCTGCGGCGAATTAGGGGTCGCAGCCGAGAGCGATTCTTCGCGGCGCGAATTGCGCGAGCGGAGCATATCGAGACAGACGCGTGCGACGACGGTGGTCAACCAGCCGCCGAGATTGTCGATGGCGGTGGCGTCGGAACGGCTGAGACGCAGCCAGGCTTCCTGCACCGCATCATCGGCTTCGCCGGCCGAACCTAACATTCGATAAGCGACCGCTTTCAAGTGGCCGCGATTTTCTTCGAATTTTTCCGCCAGAAAATCTTGTTCCCTTGTCACATATCCTCGCTTCGTTTCGTCATGGTAGTGACGAAACAAACCGGCAATTTGTGACAGGTCCGGAAATTTGC
>DATAMU010000615.1:0-3617 GCA_036266605.1 Candidatus Acidiferrum sp.
CGAGAGTGATTTGAGAATCGGCGAGTGCGTAGTAATCGGCGGCTTGTGCGGCGAATGTGGTCGTTGCGGCGGGGACCTGGGGCGCGAGCGTCGAGAAGACCGGCCAGGTTGCGGGCGCTTGAATTTCGAGTTGGATGGGGAGACTTTCGCGGTCTTCGATAAAGGCGAAAATCGTGTAGCCGAGCAGACCGACGTAGCCTTCGCGGATTTTCGAGGTGTCGGACGATAAGAGAATGTCGCGCTCCATTTTGACGACGTCTACGTCGTAGTCAACGCGTGAGATTGGCGCGGAATGCGAGCTGTCTTTGCCGATGGTCCATCGGGGGCCTGGTGCGTCGCGTTGGACGGGGGCGGCGTCATTTTTGGAGGCGTGAGGAGCGGATTCGGAGAACGCTTTGACGTTGGAGACGAAGGGATCGTAGGGGCGCTGAGCGTAGTTGCCGGGGACGGAGCGGGGGACGATTAGAGTGAGCGAAGGTGTTGCTGCGGAGTGCGGAAGCTGTATCGAGATGTGAACCAGATTTGGAGTTTCGAGCGAATAGGTCAGGCGATAGGTGAGTTTCGGTCGGTCTGCTGCGTTTCCTGTCGTGGGACTGAGGATCAGCGAGAAAGCGCAAAGCGCGAGTCCGAAGAGGCGCCGTGGTGAGATTCGGACTCGGAACATCGAGCGCATTTTTATTTGAGGCGCATTTCGGGCGGCGTTCCGGTGAAATTTAGCGTTGCGCCGGTGAGTTGCTGAACCTCGTCGGCGGTCCATTGCGGAGCGACTTCGCGCAGAGCGAGGCCGCTTAGTGTGACATCGATGACGGCGAGATCGGTGACGACGGTTGTGACGCAGCGCAATCCGGTGAGCGGATAAGTGCACTCGCGCACGATTTTTGGCGCGCCATCGCGCGTGGTGTGCTCCATGCAGACGACGACCGCTTTTGTTCCGCTGGCGATGTCCATCGCGCCGCCGATTCCGCCGGAGCCTTTAGCGCCGGGAATTTTCCAGTTGGCGAGATCGCCTTTCTCGGATACTTGAAAGCCGCCGAGGACGGCGACATCGAGATGGCCGCCGCGCGTCATCAAGTGTGCGTCGGCTTGATTGAAAAACGATGCGCCGGGAACGAGCGTGACTGGAACTTTCATCGCATCGACGAGATCAAAGTCTTCTTCTCCGGCACGCGCGCGGCGGCCCATGCCGAGGATTCCATTTTCGCTGTGGAAGAAAACAGTGATGCCGGCGGGGAGATAGTCGGAAATGAGATTCGGAATGCCCCAGCCGAGATTGACGTAGGCGCCGTCTGGCAATTCGAACGCGGCGCGCTGAGCGATCTGTTCGCGAGTGAGGCGCGGCTTCTCGGTTCTATCCGGCATAGCGAATTCCTTTCGCTTGCACGATGCGGTGGACGAAGATCGCAGGCGTCATCACGCTTTCGGGATCGATCGATCCGGTGGGAACGATCTCTTCGACTTCGACGATGGTGGTTTTTGCGGCCATCGCCATGATGGGATTGAAATTTTGTGCGGCGAGACGATAGGTGAGGTTGCCGAGTTCATCGGCCTTTTCGGCTTTGATGAAAGCGAAATCGGCGTGGATTGGCATTTCCAGGATGCAGCGTTTGCCGTCGATCACGCGCTCTTCTTTTCCGGCGGCGACTTCGGTGCCGACGCCGACCGCGGTGTAAAAACCGAGCAGGCCAGCAGCGGCGGCGCGCATGCGTTCGCAGAGAATGCCTTGCGGGACGAGCTCGATCGTGACTTCTTTGGCGGCGAGGCGCTCTTGAAAATGATTCGAGTGCGGGCCGGGGAACGAAGCGATGATGTGGCGAATGCGATTCAGCTTGAAGAGAATGCCGAGTTCGCCGTCGCGCGTGCCGCAGTTGTTGCTGATAGCGAAAATGTCTTTCGTGCCTTTGCGGGCGAGCGCCTGAATCAGATTGTTGGGAAAGCCGGCGCCGCCGAAGCCGCCGAACATCAGGCGCGCGCCGTCGGGAACGTCGGCGATGGCGGCGTCGAGGTCGGGGTAGATTTTATTTTTCATTCGGGCTCGTGAGGTGTCGCGTCGTGCGGGAGTTATTGTAAGCCGAGTGGTTCAGGGTTGCGAAGCGGTGCGGGCGGATTGTTGTGTCGCCGCGAGTCTTTGGTCGATTCCTGCGTTTGCGAGGAATGCGCCGGTGTGCGTGCGGGCTAGATCGTTTTGCAAGAGGGCGCGCAGATCAGATTCGTCGTCAACGTCCATTTCGAGACGCGGGTTGCGGTGATGATGAATTTGCGCGTGCGCGGCGTCGGCCTCGACGCAATGTTTGGCGAAGCTGCCTGGGCCGAAGTGAGAAGGGAAGAGCGTTGGAGGAGTACGGAGGATGGCGTTTGTGCCGGTGCCATCGCGCGAAGGGACGATGACCATCGCGGGCGCAGAGCATTCGACGGCGAGGAGTTCGTCGATGTCGCGCGATTGAATCAGCGGCAGATCGAGCGGGATGCGAAGCACGGCGGTGAAGCCGAGCGCTTCGATGCGGTGCGAGGCGTCATCGATGGAGACGCTTTCGGAAATTTGGCGGTCTTCGCTGAGGATGTGCCAGCCGTTTTTGCGAGCGGCTTGCATGGCGGGCTCGTAGTTGGTGACGACGAAGATTTTGTCAGCGCGCTGGACGTCTCGCATCGCGGCGACGGTGTCGGCGAGCATCGCGTGCGCGAGAGAAAGTCGCTCTTCGGGAGTGACGACGCCGACGAGACGCTGCTTGGCGTTGCGAAGATCTTTGACGGGGAGGAGCAGCGCGCGCATCGGCGGCTAGTATGCGCTTTCGCCGTGAGTGACGTGGTGAGGATGCTGCGGGTCGCTAGCATTCAGCAACTGAAGTGGTGGCGTGGCAGCAAGCGGCGTCGGAAATGGCTCAGCCAAATCCTCGTTGAGTGCATCGAACGTGCGGCGAATTTTGTAGCTAGTGGTACGTTCGGCAGGCGCGCGCCCGATCGAGCGAATCATGCGGCGAAATTCCGCAGGCTCGACGAACTCGCCAAAATTCGCGCCGGCGGCCTTGGAGATGCTTTCTTCCATCAACGTACCGCTGAAGTCGTTGGCGCCGGCCTCGAGGCAGTCGAGCGAAAGTTGAAATCCGAGCTTCACCCACGACACTTGAATGTTTTTGATCGCACCGTGTAACAGTACGCGCGACAACGCGTGAATGCGGAGATGATCATCGCGCTCGGCGCCGGCGCGGGCTCCACCGTGTTGAAAGAGGCGAGTTTTTTCGTGAATGAAACCGAGCGGGACAAACTCGGTGAATCCGCCGGTACGTTTCTGAATTGAGCGCAATAGCAAAATGTGGCGCACCCAATCGGCGGGATCTTCGACGTGTCCGTACATCATCGTAGATGTGGAAGGAATTCCGAGCTCGTGCGCAGCGGAGATGATTTCGACCCAATGCGCGACGGGGAGCTTATTCGGGCTGAGCCGCCGGCGAACGCGATCGTCGAGAATTTCCGCGGCAGTGCCCGGAATGCTGCCGAGGCCTTCGTCTTTCAGCATCTGCAAGTAATCGCGCAGCGGCATTCCGGTTTTATCGATGCCGTAGGAAATTTCCATCGGCGAAAATGCGTGGACATGCATCTCGGGGAGAGCTCGTTTGATGGCG
>DATAMU010000616.1:0-2994 GCA_036266605.1 Candidatus Acidiferrum sp.
CGCGCCGTCGCTAACTTGTTTGTAATCAGCCTCTTCACGCTGGGCAGGCAAATGCTATCTAGACAGGTGGGCCTGATCTTCGGGGAAGAAGTTGAACGCCAAGGTAAGCGACACCGAAAGAGAGGTTGACCTAAGCGAGACCTTAGGTTAGAAACACCGCCTCTCACGTGATCGGCGATCGGGTACATCAAGATTGAGGGACAGACGTTGAAGCACTTTGCAAAAGCTCTACTCGCCGCAGTGACCGCCGCAACCGTGGCTGCTCCGATTCCTGCTGCTCCGCCAGCCGCAGGCGCCAAGGCCAAGGCTCCAGTTCATCGCTCCACGACCCGTTTCCGCGGCGTCCCGACTTTCGCCAATTCCACGATCGCTGACATCGGCACGTTCGACGATCCCACCGTTCGCGAAGCCGCTGTCGAAGGCCTCGGCCGCTACAACGGCGCCGTCGTCGCCGTGAATCCGAACACCGGCCGCATCCTCACTGTCGTGAACCAGAAAGTTGCATTCGGCGATGGCTTCATCCCGTGCTCCACGATCAAGCCGACCATCGCAGTCGCCGCCCTCGAAGAAAACGTCATCACGCGCGACACGATGCTCCGCGTCAAAGATCGCCGCGCTCGCTACATGAACCTCACCGAAGCGCTCGCTCACTCCAACAACGACTTTTTCGAGCAGCTCGGGGTTCGCATGGGTTTTACGACAGTTTCGAAGTACGCCCGCCTGATGGGCCTCGGCGAACTCGCCGGCTACAACCTGCCGGAAGAGCACCCGGGCGCGTTCCCGATGGCGCCGCCGGCCAAGGGTGGCGTGGCTCGCATGTCCAGCTTCGGCGAAGGCATCCAGATCACCCCGTTCCAGCTCGTTTCGCTCGCGTCCGCATTCGCCAACGGTGGCACGCTCTACTACCTCCAATATCCGCGCACTCCCGAAGACATTCAGAATTTTCAGCCGAAGGTAAAGCGCGACCTCAACATCGCTCCAGTTCTCCCGGAAATTCGCGAAGGCATGCTCGCCGCTGTTCTCTACGGCACGGCCAAGCGCAGCTTCGATGCCGGCGGCGACGAAACTCCGCTCGGCAAGACCGGCACCTGCAACGATCCGACATCCAAGGTCGGCTGGTTCGTCACCTACGCCGACGAGCAGCACCCGAAAATCGCGCTCGCCGTTCTCCTCCGCGGCAGCTCGCACCAGGTCGAAGGCCCGACCGCCGCTCTCGTAGCCGGCCGCATCTACAAGCGCCTCCGCGAACAAAACTACTTCGCCACCTCCACCGCGCCGAACGATACGATGAAGCCAGTCACCGTAGTCGGCACCGACTCCGGCAACTAGCACCTCAACAAAAATTCCCGACACAAAAAAGAGCGCGCCATCTCAACCGGCGCGCTCTTTTTATTTTCTACCGCCCACTAAAAATGCGTTTTCATCCCGAACCGCCGAAGGCGGCGAAGAAACCTCAGCGTTCAGTCCGACCAACAACTCGTCCGATCGGCAAATGTAGGGGCACAGCACGCTGCGCCCCAAGTCCGCAAGATCACAACCGCCCCCACAATCCCGCCTTTCTCTTCGCCTCAACTTTCGACTTTCAACTTTCAACTGTCGACGTCTTCCTCTTTTTCACTCATGCCTCAGCGCCACCATCGGATCCACCCCCATCGCCCTCCGCGCAGGCAAATAACACGCCGCCAGCGCCACCACCGCCAACATCCCCGCCGCCGCGCCGAACGTTGCCGGATCCCTCGGCGCAATCCCATACAGCAGCGTCGTCATATACCGCGTCACAAACCAAGCCCCCGCCAATCCAAAAATCAATCCCGCCGCCGTCATCGCCAATCCCTGCGACATCACCATCCCCGCCACGTTTCCGCGACTTGCGCCCAGCGCCACGCGTATTCCAATCTCATGCGTCCGCTCCGCCACCGAATACGCAATCACTCCGTAAACTCCCACCGCCGCCAGCGCCAACGCCACAAATCCAAAAAATCCCAGCAGCGTTGCATTGAATCGCGTGCCCGAAGCCGCATCCGCCACGCGCTCGTCCAGCGTCTTCACGTCGTACACCGGCTGCTCCGGATCGACCGCCAGCACCACATCGCGCACCGCCTTCACCAAACTCCGCGGATCGACGTCCGTTCGCATCGCGATTCCCGCCACATTCTCTGCCGGTCCGGCATGTCCATGCGGCACATAGATGATCGGATCGGGATCCCGGTCGAGGTGCGCGCGTCTTACATCTCCAGAGACGCCCACAATTTTCTGCCAGGGATTATTCATACCCGGTCCTGCACCGAATCGCAGTCGCTTGCCGACCGCCGACTTCGCATCGACGTCCATGAATTTCTTCACGAACGCTTGATTCACCATCACCACATTCGTTTCCGTCTTCGAATCGATCTCCTCAAATGCTCGCCCGGCCAGCAACGGCACGCGCAGCGTTTCCAGATAGCGCGGCCCAATGCTCTCGTTAAACGTAGGTTCCGTCTGCTGAATTTGCTCGTCGGGTTGACCTTCCAGTTGGAACGTCCGCATCATGAGGATGTCTGTCAGCGGTATCGTGGTGGTGATCCCCGCATCTCTCACGCCGGGCAGCGATCTCACGCGCCGCATCAACTCATCGTAAAATTCGTTCCGCATTTCGTTTTTCTGGTATTTCGTGAATGGCAGCATGAGCCCGACGGTGAGCACGTGGTCCGGCTGAAATCCCGGATCGACGTTCGACAACAGCACGAAGCTGCGCAGGAGCAATCCCGACGCGACAACCAGCACAACCGCCAAAGCCAGCTCGGATGTCGCCAGCACATTTCGCAACCGCCGTTGACCGGTTCCGCTCGACGCCGTGTCGCGTCCATCTTTAAGCTTGGTATCGACGTCGGGCTTCGACGCGCGCAGCGATGGTATCGCCCCAAACAGCGTGACCGTCGCGCATGTTATCCCGATCAAAAAGAGCAGCACCCACCGGTCGATCGTAATATGCTGCGCGTGCAAAAAATTCTCCGG
>DATAMU010000617.1:0-10395 GCA_036266605.1 Candidatus Acidiferrum sp.
GTGGACGTTGACCTCGAAGCCGCGAGAACGGATGGAATCGAGGAACGCCGGTTCGACGGGATAACGAACCTCAGGAATGACCTGGAACGACGACTTGATGTGATGCGCGTCGTCCATATCCATCAAGCGTGAGCAGAACGCCTTGCCGCCGGCGGCCTCGACGTCGTGGGTCATGATGACGCATGCGGACGCGCCTTCGGGCCAGAACCAGATGAACGGCATTTGCGTGATGCCGTTGGCGAGCATGCGTTCGCGCAGGAATTGCTCGTGAAGATCGTCAATCGTGAAGTCAACCGGCCACTTGGGGAACGGAAGATCCTGCCAGCCCTTCAGATACGCACGCTGCATATGGCGGCGCACGGCGACGGGAAGAATCTCGCGAATCGCGTAGTAGCCCATGCGGGCGATCTGTTTGGGCAATGATTTTTTGCCGGCACCGTTGGTGTGGGCGATGTAACGCTCCGAGCGAATGCTGTCGATCAGGTCGGGGGGATTGAAAGGGAAGGACTGTTCGCCGGGGGTGGAAGCCTGGCGCATAAGGACTTCTGGCAGGGGCTGATCGGGCGAGGACGCAGGCGTCTGGCCAGAAATCTTTCCGAAACACGTTGCGTTGGCAAAGCGAAAGAAGCCCGTGCGTCCGTCGCCATTGGAATAGGCGAAGGAGAAGCGAGGGTCGTCGGGAAGTCGAAAATATTCCGCGAGTTGTCTGTCCACTTTCGATGACCTGGGGACGAAATTGTAGTACAGGGTATTGCAAACCATTGACCAAAGGGCGCCCAAAAGGGCTGTCAATTGGCAAACCGGGCTAACCTATGTGTTTGTAAAGCATTGAACCAATCCGGTTGAGTACGGGTTGGGGCAGGCGCGCGACCATTCGCTTCGAACCTGTCACTTTCCAATTACCTAACCAGTTACCGAACCTGCGATTGCGCGACCGTGACGAAGGGCCTTGGAGGCGCCAATAGGTGAGGCGCGTCGGCTCGCCGGTCCAATTGGACTTGAAACGGATAAGGCCGGGATTGTCGACGGCGGAACGGCCGAGGTCGAGTACCTCGGCACCATCGCGGCATGCGTCCTGGACGGTGTGCCAGAGGAGCAGGCAAGTGGCGTTCATGCTTTTGAAATGGAGGTCGGAACAGCTGTATTTGTAGCAGACGTGGCCGAAGGCTTTGACGTTCAAGAGTGCGGCGACGGGGCGCTGGTCTTTATAAGCGACACGAATGTCGATGCCGTATTCGCCCATGCAGCGGACGAGATTTTCAAACCAAGCGTACGGCTGCGGAGGAAGGCATTGGCGGCGGCGGGTGAGGGCCATCAGTTGGAAAAAGTCACGAATAAGTTTGGGAGAGCGGCCGACTTCGCAGACGAGGCCGAGACGTTCGGCGCGGCGGATGCGATACTGCACCGACGATTTGTGAAATTGACGGAAGAGCGTGTCGGCGTTCGCGTTGAGTTGCAAACGGTGGAGCAGGTATTCATCGCAGCGCTGGAAGCCAGCGGCCTGAAGAACGTCGTCGAAGGAATTGTCAACGGGGCGAATTTCGACGTAATTCCAATCTTCTGAGGAGAGCAGCGGCTTTAAATCGGCCAAGAGGTCGCGGAGTTCTGCGGGGCCGGAGACGAGCGGCGAGCAGTGATCGGAAAAGGGGAGCGAGATGAGGCGGTTGCCGGTGAGCCAACTGCGAACACGCGAGAGAACGATTCCCGGTGCGGTGGAAAGTGCGGGGCGATCGCCGCGAAAAACGAAAGAGTCGTAGCTGTAAGTATCGTGAAGAGCCTGGAGCCAGCCTGGGGAATGGAAGATCGACGCACGCGGATGATGCGCGTACGCGCGCAGGCTATCAGAAGTGCCTGAGTTGCGATCTTGAGAGTCGATCGTGCGTTCCGTCGTGGAAGATTGCCGGCTGCATTCTATCGAGATTGAGCGTGCGTCGTTCACTGGAAATGTAAATTCAGCCCTGGGATTGGCTGCGGAGATACGGCGAGATGGCGTCGCCGAGTGTCGCGATGGCTTTGGTTTGCACTTCGGGAATCACGGAGAGCAGATGGCGTCGCGAAGTTTCGCGGCGGTCAAAGGCTTCGCCGATGATTTTGAGAATTTGGTTTTCGTCGAGCTTGCGGGGATCGGCCACGGCTTCGGCCATGCCGATGGTTTCGAGGACGCCGACGAATTTGTCGCTGTAAGAGATGGCGACAGCGGGGACGCCTTGCGAGAGCGCTGCGATGCAGGCGTGCATGCGCGACCCGGTGAAGAAGTCGCACTGCGCGATGACGTGTTTGACTTGCGGAGCGGCGAAGTCGGCGCCGGCGAAGAAGAGTTGGCCAGGATATTTGGATTGCAGGCGAGTGAAGATTTCGCGGCAGACGGCATCGTCGCCTTCGCCGGGATCCGCGCCTAGATTTTCCGATTGGACGTGAGAGACGAGCACGACCGCGGCGGATTTTTCGCGGATCAAGAAATCGATCATGTTTTCGACGAGCGCGCGGTAGTCGGCCTTGAGGCCGAATTCATTTTTGCCGGTGTAGCCGCCGGAGTAGAGAAGGCCGCTGACGTTGAAGCCCACGAGTGGGCGAGAGTTTGATTTGGCGGCGGCGATCCAGGAGTTGTCGTAGTTCGGCTTCGGTTCAGGCTTTAGGAGGAAGCCGACGTCGAAGCAGAAGCGGACTTTGGAGGCTTGCGAGGCGGGGAGAAGTCGGCGTGCGTCGTCGATGGATTTTTTGTCGCGGAGGTAGACGAATTCGGAGTGCTTGACGATGTAGCGCGCGATGCTGCGTGCGAAGGAGCCTTTGAACGGGCCGAAGGTTTGCGGGAAGAGGATGAGTTTTTTGCCGAGGAGGATAATGAGTATTTGCGGGAGGCCGACGTAGAACAGACGTGCAAGACCGTAGATGTCGGCGAAGCTGTCGCCGCCAGCAATGGAGTTGAAGACGTCGGTTTCGGAGATGAACTTGAGCGTGGAATTGCGATTGATGATGCGATTGCGGAGCGACTTGATCGGGATGATGCGCATCAGCAGCGCCAGAGCGATCAAGTAGGCGATGTTGTTCGAGAGGAAGAGTTTCTTGGAGAAACGCAAGTTGACGAAGTCGATGGGGACTTCGCGATCGTTGAAGTGGACGTTGCGGCGGAAGGGATCGTAGCCGTAGTCGAGGACGGAGATCTGGGCGTTCGGGTAGTTCGACAGAACGGCTGAGATAGAGCCGCCGAGAAGGGCGCCTACTCCGAGGTTGGGGCTGTCAAAAGTGACGCCCATGAGGGCGACTTTCACGGGAGTCGGATTCGTGTTGGCTGAGCGCGTCACGACGGTTTGCGTTTCCGTGTTGGCGGTGAGCGCGGGCATCACGCGTGTTCCTTTTCGAGGGCGGATTCTCGCGTGGATTCTGTGGTTTTTGCGTCGGCTTTATTGAGCACAGGCGCAAGCGGATGTTCGACGGATGGATCGATCGCCGCGGTCATAAAGGGCATATAAGCAGCGCAGTCTTTCACGGAGCGTTCCCACCAGCGGCTGGCGAGGACGCGGTCGATTGTGGGCTGATCGAAGCGGAACTTGATGACGCGCGCGGGATTGCCGCCGACGATGGCGAAGTCGGGAACATCTTTGGTGACGACGGCGCCTGCGGCAACGACGGCGCCGATACCGATGCGACGGCAGCCGGGAGTGACGATGGCGCGAGCGCCGAGCCAGGCGTCGTGGCCGATTTCGAGTTTGCTGAATTGCATCGTGTCTGTTTCGATGAAGCCGAGATGGCGATTGAAAAAGAACGGATGCGTCGAAAGACGATTGAGCGGGTGATTGCGCAACAGGATCAGCACGCCGGCGGCGATGGAGACGTAGCGGCCGATGGTAACGCCAGCGGGGAACGCGCCGGGGATGAGGCCTTCGCCGTAGCTGTAGGCGCCAGCGGTGACGCCGTGATAGCGGGCGAGAATGTCGCGCAGAGTGGCGCTGTAAAAATCGCCGCCTTCAAATTTGTAGCAGTACTTCACGACAAAACGGCGCAGCGGCTCGCGGCGATAGGCGGAGAGCAGCAGCGAGCTGATGGCGGAGCGCTGGAGTTCGGCGGACATGCGCGATTAGATCTCCACGCTTTCGACGACCGGAGGAGCGGGAATGAGTTTGCGCCGGGCCGAGCCTAGAAATGCACGGAGTTCCTGAAGCAAGTGCGGGTGCGAAACGAACATCGCTGTGATGGAGATTCCCGGGATGACGAGTGTTGCGAGGATCGCGAGAGGAATTCCATTGTGCGTCGCGCCGAGAAGGATTGCGGCGGTCGCCATCGCGAGGCCAACGAAAAACGGAACGCCGGCGCGAAGGCAGAGGCTGGGCGCGAGTTGATTGCGATGCGAGAGGCGCCAGATGGTGACGGCAGTGGCGAGCATTTCGCCAACGAAGCCGCAGATAGGAATCCAGAAGAGTCCAGCGCCGACGGCGGCGACGCAGAGCATGCCGATGAGAGCGAGAGAGCGAGCGAGATTGGAGAACATCGCGTTTTGCGTGTCACCTTGCGCGATGGCGGCGACTGTTGGGGCGACGCGGAAGATGCGAAGTCCCCACATGGCCGCGAGCCAGGCGATGAAAGTGGCGGCGTTGGTGTACTTGGGGCCGTAGAGGAGCGAGACGAGCCAGCCGCCGGAGAGCATGAAGGGGAGCGTGATGAGAATCGCGGCGATGGCGATGAGCTGCGAGGTGAGGGCGTAACGCTCACGGAATTCCTGAGCGGTCTTCTGTGCTTGCGAGAGGAGCGGGAGGAAGAGCGAGGTGCCGATGTTGGCGACGACCATGGTGGGGGCCATGGTGAGCGCGAAGGCGACGGAGTAAACGCCGAGGTCGGCGAGGGTAAAGTGGCTTCGGGGAAAGAGGCGATTGGAGGAGCCGATTATCAGGCGGTCGCCTTCAAAGATGCCGTACATCAGGAGGCCGTTGATGAGCAGGGGCCAGCCAAAGTGGAACATGCTGCGGACGTAGTTTTTGTCCCAGGCCCAGGTGTAGCGGCGCTTGGCGACGAAATGGGAAATGATGGTCTGGAAGAGGGACTGGAGGACGAGCACCCAGAGCATCACGGAATAGTTGCGGAGCCAATAAACGAGCGGGAAGGTGATGACAGTGACCAAGGCGTTGGAGCCGGCTGTCATTACCACCCACGGCATGAACTTCATCTCCCGCTGTAGGCGGTAAGTGTCGAGGTGTGAGAACCCGAGGAGAAACGGGTAAATGGCGAGGCAGGCGAAGGCCCAGGTAGCCTGAGGTACGCCGAAGAGACGGGATAGCGGAATCGCTAAGGCGAGCAGAATCAATCCATTGCCGACACCGCGGACGACCTTCATGGCTTGGGCGGTCGCTTGGAGACCGGGTTCGTTGCCCTCGGGCGATTGGACGAGGAGCATTTCGGAAGCGACGTTGGAGACCATCTCCATGAGGGAGAGGGTCATGGCAAAGGTGGCGGCGATGCCGAAATCGGCTGGGCTCACGATGCGCGCGATGACGAGGTTGCGCACGAAAGAGCAAGCCTGGCTGACAACTTGGCCGAGGGCGAGTTGGGAGCCACCTTTAAAGATCGAACTGAAAACGGACATGCAAGGGCCTTTCGAGAAGGGAGACGGCCGATCGGGAGGCGTGACCCGGGTGATGCGTTACGTGTCGCCTGACCTGGTGAAGCTTTGACTTACGGACGGTGCCGCCTGCCGAGATCGCGTTCCGTGCCGTACACACGACTTTGCCAGGAACGCTACGGCGGTCCTGGCAAGGTGTTGAAGCTTGATTGTATCGCCGGGAGCGGCGCTGCCGATGGGAAGGAGGGACAGGTGTGTCGTGAGACCTATTGAACCTAAGCGATCCCTCAGCGGCTAAAGCCGCTACTGGTTGGCTCGGTACGGCACCACGACTGAAGTCGTGCCCTCCCCAAAACCACCTTTGGCTGCAGGCTATTGAACGGTGACGGTCAGGTTCGTCGGAGGAGCCGGAGGCGTCGAGCCGCCGCCGGCGGACGAGCCACCGAGAGCATATGGACCGAGGTCCCAAGCGCCAGTGCCGGGACGCGACACGCCTGCGGCGCTGGCCGAGGCACCGATGGCAGCCGGCTTAGCAACGTCAAGCATGCTGTCGCTGACGCTGGTGAGGTTGACACCAGCCGAATGAGCGAAAGACGAAGAACTCGAGATCGTGTAGTCGGCGTTCAAGCCAGGGTTTGAGGTCGTGGAGGTCGAATCGCCTGTCTTGGCTTGCCAAGCGGAGAACGACATGAAATTACCTTGGAAGACCCAGCCATTGCCGCCGATGTTGTAATAGTCATTGTTCGCGAAGGTGTAGCTGCCGCTGCCGTTCGGGTTATAGAAGGCAGTGTTGCAGTTCATGATGATGTTGTTCTTGACGATGAAATTGTTGCCGGAATTGCCGTCGAGTTCCATGCCGATGCCGGAGTTGTTGCTAGTGGTGACGCAGTCGGCGATGTTGTTGTAGATGCCAAAATTGTTGTTGTTGCTCTGAATGAAGTAGCAACCGTCGCCGGGGGCGTTTTTGCCGCCGGTGAGGACGCAGATGTTGTTGAAGATCGTGCCGGACTGAGAGCCGGAACCGTTGACGGCTTCTTCGATGAAGTAAGCAGCCGTGCCACCGATGGGAGGCCAGGCGCCGTGCGTGTAGTTATCGTAGATCTGAAGACCGGAGATGGACGACGAGCCGCCGTTGGTGAAGATGTGAATCGACTCCATGTGGGTGGTGTCGTTGTTGTTGCCCCAGTTGAGGCCGACCGTGAAATCGTTGGCGTGGAGTTTGCCGCCGGAGTCGTTGCAGTTGGAGCTGCCGCAGGCGTAGTAGATGCCGGCGCCGATGTTGACGAAAGTGTTGTGATCGATCTCGTTGCCAGAGCTGCTGCCGCCGAGGGCGAAGAAGACGCCTTTTTCGGAGTCGGTCAGCGTGAGGTTGTGGAAGCGATTGCCGCTGCCGCCTGAGGTATAGATCGCGTAAGTGTTGAGGCCGTCACTGCCCGAGCCGCTCTTGACGTAGAGCGGTCCGATGGTGCCGTTGCGAATTTCGACGTGGCTGTAGGGCTGGCCGAAGCCATCCGTGATCCCGTTTGCGGTGGTCTGGCTACCCTTGCCGGTGCCGTTGTTGGGGCAGGTGATGGCGGCACTGTTGCCGCCGAGATCGAGTACGAGCCACTGGCGACCGGGAAGCTGGATGCCACCATTCTGTCCGCAGGCGGTGATGCTGGCGCCGGATTCCCATTGGATCGTGATCGGGTTGCCGCTCGCGCCGCTGCCTTGCGCAGTCAAAGCCGTGGTGATGGTGCCGCAAAGATGGACGGTCGAGCCGGCGCTGATGGTGCCGCCCCAATTGCTTCCGCTGTTGAAGAAGCTGGCAGGTTTGGCGTTGGCGCAGCTCGAGCCGTCGCCGGAGCCGCCACCTGATTGGGAGACGTACACGTCGCCCGCAGCGCGTGCCGAGCCGCAGAACACGACGGCGAGGAGCGCAAAGGCGCAGATCTGAGCGGTGAAGTGGAGGCCGCGTTTCATCACATTGGTCGAATCAAAAGTCATTTTTCTCGCCTATACGACCGTAGTTCTGGACTCCTCGAAGTCTAGGGGCGGCAGTTAGAGGTCGCTACTGTCCTCTTGGACAGTCTTAGTACATAAGCTGGTTTAATCTAGGCGGCTGTACCGATAGAGCAAGGTTCGGGGCTAGCCGCGTTCGGTACGGGTACGCATAGCATCGCGAAGGGCCGAGCTGGAGAATGCGGGTGCCGGGGTTGCTGCCTGGACCGGGGCTTTCGCCTTGGCGGCAGCCACGGTGACGTCCGCATCGCGGTTCGGCAGCGCCGGGATCTCGAGGCGGGCGTCGCTGGGTTCACCGTTTACCTTGGCCAAGAACTCCGATCGGGGCATGCGGAGCGAGTCGTTGCAAAGAACTGCTATGAAGGCCAGTAGCATGAGCCAGGTGACGAAGTTCTGGTCGAAGTAGCTGACCGAAATGTAGCTGGCGGTGTGAACGAGGAGAGCCGCACCAAGAGCCCAGACCAATTTGAGGCTCGGTGAACCGGGCCGATCGACCTCACCAAGACGCACCGTGCGACCGACCGCTTTGTAGGCGACGCAGATCGTGGCGATGAAGAGAATCATCGTGAGCAAGCCGCCGTTGGCTCCCTGGAGGATGTAGGCGTTGGTCACGTCGAAGAGGTGGTCGTTTTTATCCGCCCAGGCTTCGGTGGACTTGGTGCCAACCAGCCACCAATCGGAAAGATTCGCGAACGCGCGATCGATGAGTACGGCGCGGTGATAACCGGTTGAGCCGGAAACGACGTCCACGCGCGCTAGCAGGAACCAGACCGGCGCTTTCATGAAGATCTGGAGAGTGACGAGAATCCCGACCATGGCCCAGCGGATTTTGCGCATGCTCTTGCGAAGCGGCCAGAACATGAACGCCAGGATGCCCAAGCAGAAGGTGAGCAGCGGTCCGCTGGATGCGGAGGTCAACATGATGATGAAGCTGGCGATGATGGCGGGGATGATCCAGATCCGCCCCTTCTTCAGGTACAGCCAAAGGCCGACGAACAGCGGCATCATGCTGGAGCCGAAGGTGCCGGCGAGAATCGGGTGGGCGAACGGACCTTCGCAACGCAGACGGTCGTCTCGGACGAATGTGAGTTCCGGCACGCCGCCGAAGATGGCGAACGGGTTGTGGGCTGTGTGGTTCTCCCAATACATGGCGCCCGCCAGGGGGAGAACGGCAAAGGCGGAGATTTTGAGCGCCTGAACAACGTCTTGCTCATCCCGCAGGAAGATGCGGAAAAAGAAATACATCCCGAGCTGGTTATAGGCTTCGCCGAGTTTCCATTTGAAGGCGTCGCCGGTTTGCCACAACAATACGTACGCGACCAGGCCGGAGATACACGTTGCGATGACGACTTTGTCGAGCGTGTTGAACTTGATGCGCCGGTACTCGCCGCGCGCAATCAAACGAAACCAGGCAAACATCAGCAAGATGCGGATCATCGTGAAGTTGAGACCCACGATCATGACGCGCATGCCCATCGTCATGTAACAGACAAGGGCGAGAATCGGGAACATCGCGTACTTGCGGGGCAGGATGACCAGCAAGACGCACATGGTCAACGTAAACGCCAATCCGAGTGGATTGATGAATGTTGAGCCGTCGGTGATGATTGATGGATCTACTGGATGCATGACAGATCTGAGCGACCAATGATTCCGGTCGAGACTATTCCGATGGCAGCGGCGTGCGGCTTTAGGCCGTGCGCTTGACCCAGGTTTCGAGCCCTAAAGACCAACGAAGAACGCCCTTCCACTTTTGCACGGCGGCTCGAACGGACTGGCGCTGGTATTGGCCCAGTGTGAGGACGAAGACGCCGAAGAGGAGCAGTAAGCGGAAGCAAGCGGCCATGCCAATCGCGAATTGGAACAATGCCGCATAGGTTTTTCCGCGATGGATAGCCATAAACGCGTGCAGCGATTCCCGTGTCATTACCGTGGCGAAGTTGCTTTGCGGTTCCTTGCTGGAGCTTTGTCCGCCGTGATGGACGACTTCGGCGCGGCCTTGGTAGAGGATTTTGTGGCCGGCGCGGTGGACTTTGTAGCAAAGGTCCACGTCTTCGGCGTACATGAAGAAATTTTCGGTGAAGAGGCCGACCTGTTCGAAAACCGAGCGGCGGATCAGGAGGCACGCGCCGGAAACGACCTCGATCTGCGACGGCTCCGTCTGGCCGCTGAAAAGAGGCCAGGTTCCCCAGAACGACGAGCGTGGGAATCTGTTGCGCAGGAATTCGGTGTCGAGGAACTGATTCAGGACGGTAGGGAAGGCCTGGATGCAGCTCGTCTGGATCGTCATGTCGGAGTTGAAGAGCTTGGCGCCGACGATGCCGACTTCGGGGCGGGACTTCATGCAATCGACCAGCGTTTTGAGAGCGTCGCCGATGACTTCGGTGTCGGGATTGAGGAGAAGGACGAACTCGCCCTTGGAATGGCGGAAGCCGAGGTTGTTGGCTTTGGCGAAGCCGAGATTGTCGTTGCTCTGAATGTATTGGACGAGCGGATAATCGCGGCAAACGGCGTCGGCGCCGTCGAACGAGGCGTTATCGACGACGATCGTTTCGAACGCAAGATTCTTCGTGTTTGCGAAAATCGAAGCAAGGCACTTCCGCAGGAACGCTGCGGAGCGCCAGTTGACGATGATGATGGAAAGGTCGGGAGCGGACATTTTTAGAATCTCTAGATCAACTGCTGAGTGTCGAAATCTCAGGCAGAGATGAACTGACGATGCCACAACTCGAACGAGAGCAGTAGGTAGATGTGGCGGCGACGCTGTTCCTGTTGGCCTTCGTGATCAGCAAGCAATTCGCGAATGTAGTTCTGGTCGAAAAATTTGGCAGCGGCGGAATCCC
>DATAMU010000618.1:0-4231 GCA_036266605.1 Candidatus Acidiferrum sp.
AGAGAGCGCCGCGCGAAGGCCATCGTAAACGTCAGCAGATACAGCGCCAGCGGTAAGACCCACAGCAGTGGAACAGGAGCGACATCTTCGGTGAGATGGTTGGTCGTCGCCAGCAGTAATACGGAGCCGCACGCCGATAGCGCGAGCCACATAACCCAGTCTCGCCGCGGCGATTCCGCTGGCGACCCAGGTTGCAACGCGGCGTCGGATGAAGGTTCCGCAGTGGCGGCGGTATCTGCGGACGGCGCGTTGGCTGCGCTCGAACGAATGCTGCGCGACATCCAGGCGGCCGATGAGCACACCACGACGAACACCGCATACAGCGCTGACCACAACTGGGCCTGCCGGTGCGAGGACATTCGCGGCTCAACCACGAAGGGAAAGCTCAACAACGCAACAAACGAAGCGAAATTAGAAATCGCAAACAGGTGATATGCCGCCGCGCCAGTGCGCGACTTCCAGGCTTGGACGATTGGGCTTGTCGCGCTGAGCAGCACGAACGGCAAGCCAATCGAAGCCGTCAGCAAAACCAAAATGTGAAACGCGGGATGATACGAACTCGACGAAGCCAGGATCGCGTGCGGGGCGACCGGCATCAGCGCGAGGCTTACAACCAGCAGCGCGATGTGGGTAGATGCTTGCCGAGCGGCGCTCAACCGTCGTGTCAAAACATCGGCGTAGTAGTAGCCCAACAGCAGCGTCGACTGAAAAAACACAAGGCATGTTGACCACACGGCCGCCGATCCGCCGAACCGGGGCAGAATCATTTTCGCGAACAGCGGTTCGAGCAGAAACAGAAGGAATGCGCCGAGCGCAACGGTGAGAGAATAGAGCAGGCGAACGAATGGGGTCGAGCGCAGGGTCACACCATGAATCGGAGATAGTAGAGCAAACTGGAAATTGATTTGCCGTCGTGGAACTCGCCATTTTGCAGCATCTTTTCGATCTCGGCGCGGGTAAAAGCCTTAGCCTCAATCCTCTCGTCCTCTTCGGGCTCAGCCACGCCTTGCGTCACGCCTTCCGCGAGCAGCACGAACATTTTCTCTTCCAGGAAGCCGGGGCTCGGCCAGAATTCGAGAAATACGCGGAAATTTTTCGCGCGCAAGCCCGTCTCTTCGATCAATTCTCGCTTGGCGGCTTGTTTGGGATTTTCGCCGGCGTCGATTCGCCCCGCCACCAGTTCCCACAGATACTGCCGAGCAGCATAGCGATACTGGCGAATCACGACGATCTTTCCGTCGTCCTGAATCGGCATGACGACGACGGAGCCGGGGTGAGCGATCATGTCGCGCGTAGCTCGGACGCCGGACGGTTCGATGATTTCGTCGCGGCGCACCGAGAAAACTTTGCCCTTGAAGACGATCCTGCTGCTGAGTGTCTTGGCTTTTGCATTGGCGCCGCTGGACGCCTTCAACGCTTTTTGACCGCCGACTTTCTTCGCTTTTTTCCCAGACATGCACCCTCTGTCGATTTCGCCGCCGCAATCTTAACAGCCGAGCGATATGTCGCAAAGCTGCGCGCTATCACTGAACTCTCGGCTCGCCCCACGCGCCGCGTCGCGATTGCCGTGCGCACTCGCGCCACCTATACTCAATGGACAGGGGAATGTCCATCAACACCATCATTGTCGATGACGAGAAGCCGGCGCGGGATGAGCTCGCGTTTTTGCTGAAAGCCTTTCCCGAAATCAACGTCATTGGCCAGGGTAAGAACGGCGTGGACGCCGTCAATCTGATCAAAGAGCATTCGCCGGACCTCGTTTTTCTCGATGTGCAGATGCCAGGGCTCGACGGCTTCGGCGTGTTGCGCAAGCTCGTCGAGCGCAAGATGAAAGTGCCCCATGTTGTGTTTGCGACCGCCTTCGATCATTACGCGGTGCAGGCGTTCGACGTCAACGCGGTCGACTACGTGTTAAAGCCATTCGACAAGGCGCGCATCGCCAAAGCAATTCAGCGCGCGCGCAAGGTGATGGAGACACAAAGCAGCACGGCGGACCGGCTCGAGCAGCTTGTCAGCCAACTGAACGGCAATGCATCGAAGCAGAATACGCAGCCCGCGAAAATTCTGGTGAAGTCGGGGCAGCGGCTGCTGCTTGTTGCTGCGGAGGATTTGATTTTCGCGACGATCGATGACGGGCTCATCACTGTCGTTGGCCGCGACGTCGAAGGGACATCGAACTACCGGACGTTGGAGGAATTGCACGCGGCGCTGGACTCCGAGACGTTTTGGCGGCCGCATCGCTCGCACTTGGTGAACATCCATCACATCAAGGAAGTCGTGCCCTGGTTTAAGTCGAGCTACATGCTGAAGATGGACGATAAGAAGCAGAGTGAAGTGCCGGTCAGCCGGGTGCAGACCAAACGGCTGCGCGAACTTTTCAAACTGTAGCGTCATCCATCTTTCATGGAAAAAACGAACATCGCGCCGCAAGACATCGCTTCGAGCGTTCCTGTGGAAAGCAAATTTCCGCCTATACTTCGCGCGATCGGACTTGGCGTGCTCGTGCTGATCCTCTGGTCGATCGACAAATTCGCGGCTGGCAGGCTGCCCACCGGCTCGGCGTGGCGCTACGTCATCGGCGCCGTGATTATTTCGCTGGGGCTCGCGACCGTCATTTCTATCTCCGACCGTCTGAGCAACAAAGACTCATAAAATCGCCGCCGCTCGGACTGAAAAAATCCACATGGCGCAAATTTTCGTCCCATCGGGAATTTCCGCGTCGTGGTAGCATCGTTCGTACCCAACAAACGATGGATTTTTCCCTCAACGACCATCAAAAACTGATTCGCGACACCGTCCGCCAGTTCATGGAGAACGAAGTGCGGCCCTCGGTGAAACAGAGAGATCGCGAAGGTCGATTCGCCACCGCTGAAATCCAAAAATTGGCTGAGCTGGGCTGCTGCGGCATGCTGATGCCCGAGGAGTGGGGCGGGCCGGGGCTCGATGCGGTTTCGTATGTGCTGATGATTGAGGAAGTTGCGCGCGTCGATGCGGCGATGGCGACTTCGCTGAGCGTGACGAATTCGGCGGTGCAGGTGCCGCTGCTGACGTTTGGTTCGGACGCGCAGAAGAAAAAGTATCTGCATCGGCTGGCGACGGGGGAGATTCTCGGGTCGTTTTGTTTGACGGAGCCGCAGGCTGGGTCGGATGCGGCGGGGTTGCAGGCGCGGGCTGTGCGAGCCTCTGGTGCTAACGCGGCGGCTGATGCGCCTTACGTTTTGAACGGGACGAAGACTTGGGTTTCCAACGGCAGCGTTGCGGATGTGTTTATCGTGTTTGCGAAGACCGATCCGGATGCCGGCGGGAAGGGAATCAGCGCGTTTCTTGTTGAGCCGGGGTTTAAAGGATTTCGCATCGGGCGGCATGAAGAGAAGATGGGGCAGCATTCGTCGCCGTCGGTTGAGATTATTTTGGATGGCTGCGAAGTGCCGGTTGAGAATCGCGTTGGCGAAGAAGGACAGGGGCTGAAGATTGCGCTCAGTGCGCTCGACAACGGGCGCATCGGGATTGCAGCGCAGGCGGTTGGAGTTGCGCAGGGTGCGCTTGAGGCTGCGGCAGCGTTCGCGAAGCAGCGGCGGGCGTTTGGGAAGAACATCGCGGAGTTTCAGGCGATTCAGTGGATGCTTGCCGATATGCAGACGGAGATCGAGGCGGCGCGCGGGCTTGTGCTTCACGCGGCGTGGCTCAAGGATTCTGGCGGACGGATGGGCAGCGCGGCGTCGAAGGCGAAGCTGTACGCGACCGAGATGGCGAATCGCGTGGCGGCAAAAGCCGTGCAGATTCACGGCAGCATCGGGTATTCGCGCGAGACGGATGTGGAGCGGATTTATCGCGACGCCCGCGTGATGACGATTTACGAGGGCACGAGCGAGATTCAGCGCGTGATTATTGCGCGCGAGTTGGGATTGTAGAGGCGACTTTACGTCGCCAGTTTTTTGGGGATTGATCTGGCGGAGGGTCGGGGTTTGTCGGCGACTGGCGGAAAACAGAAGCGCGTTGTGAGCGGCATGCGTCCGACCGGACGCTTGCACATCGGCCATTATTTTGGCGCACTGCAGAATTGGGTTCGCCTACAAAACGATCCCGAGTACGACTGCTTCTACTTCATCGCCGACTGGCACGCGCTGACGAGCGACTACGCCGACACTTCGCAGGTCGCGCAGAACACGATCGAGATCGTCACGGATTATCTTGCTGCCGGGCTCGATCCGACGAAGTCGGTGATCTTTCA
>DATAMU010000619.1:0-5546 GCA_036266605.1 Candidatus Acidiferrum sp.
GAGCATAAATGCCAAAAGAAAAAAAGACAGTGACGGGACGCGTGCTGCACGACCCGGTGAAAGACAAGCTTCGACCGATCTATCCTCTCGATTTGTCGAAGACGCGCACCATCGACCAACTTGTGCGCGCGATGGGCGACACGGCGTACACCGCGCGGCAAATCGGCGACGCCGCCGATGTGCTGGAAGTGATGGCGCGCGATAAGGAGTGTTTCGTCGTAATGACGCTGGCCGGCGCACTTACCGTCGGCAAAATGGGTTTGGTGTTTTGCGATTTGATTGAGAGCGGCGTCGTAAAGGCGATCGTTTCGACCGGTGCGTTGATGGCGCACGGCCTCGTCGAAGCGACCGGCCTCTCGCATTTCCGATACGATCCGTCGAAGATGAACGACGAGGAATTGTTTCAGGCCGGCTACAACAGGGTCTACGATTCGCTCGAACCAGAAACCAACCTCGATCACGTCGAAGAAGTTGTCGATGGCATTCTCGACAAATGGGATCCGACCGATGTGGTTTGCAGCTGGAAACTGCATCGAAAAATAGGCGAGTTCCTTCACAAGCAGGGCGGAGGGCGGGGCATTCTGAAGTCAGCGTACGAACACAACGTCCCCGTGTTCGTGCCTGCATTCACGGATTCCGAACTTGGAATCGACTTCGCGTTAAATAAGATGGCGCGCCAACGCGACAAGCGTCCGTTGCTGCGTTTCGATCCCTTCGAGGATTTCGAAACGTTTGCCGACACGATGATGGCGACGAAGCGGATGGGGATTTTTACGGTGGGTGGCGGAGTACCGCGGAATTGGTCGCAACAATTTGGCGTGTACGCCGAGTTGCTCGCTCGCCGCGGACTCAAGAAACTGCCGTTGAAGCGGTACAGTTATGGACTCCGTATTTGCCCCGAGCCGGTCAATTGGGGCGGGCTGAGCGGGAGTACGTATACAGAAGCTGTTTCGTGGGGCAAATTTGTTCCGCCGGAAGAAGGCGGAAAGTTCGCCGAGGTGCTCGAAGACGCGACCGTGGCGTTGCCGCTGATCGTGGGCGCGGTTTTGGAGCGGATCGGATATTTCAAACGGTAATGGCGGCAATCATTTCGGAGTCGTAGTGAAGAATGCCCACAGACAATCCGTGGGCACTTTTTTTGAGGAGGCGGCGTGGCGAAAGCAGCGGTGGCGAACAGAGTTGGTAAATCTTTAGCGAAAACGAGAAAGCGGAAGTCCTCGATCCTTTACGACGTTCACCCAGGCGTAGCGATCATGCAGAAATGGATCGCTGAGCTGAAAGCAAAAACGGGACGCAGTCTGGACGAGTGGGTAGAACTGACACAAAGAGAGGCGCCGGCGGCCGGCCACAAAGCGCGTGTCGAGTGGCTGCGGCACAAACACAAACTCAGCAATAACGTCGCATGGGCGATCGCCGAGCGGGCGGGTGGGAAAGGTTTCGAAGGCGACGATCCGGACGCATATCTAAAAGCGGCCGAGAAATACGTTGAGGAACAATATTCGGGGAAGAAGGAGTTACTTCGATCGGTTTACGACGAACTCTTAGAATTGGGACGGTCTGTAGCGCTGGATGTGAAAGCTTGCCCGTGCCAAACGATGGTGCCGTTTTATCGCAATCATGTTTTCGCTCAAATTAAACCGACAACCAATTCGCGAATCGATCTGGGATTCGCTTTGGCGAAGTACAAAGGGAAATTGCCGAAGCGATTGATCGATACCGGCGGACTGGCGAAGAAGGATCGGATCACTCATCGCATCGAGATCACCGACGCCAGCCAAATTGATGTCGATCTGCGAAAGTGGCTCAAGACGGCGTACGAACTTGACGCAGAATAACTTCATCGCGTCTAAACCTCCGAAAGAGTGCCTGATGGGAAGACAGCGATGAACGGCGGCCGCAAACTCGTCCGCGCCGTTTCGCTTTGGTTGTTTCTCCTTGCGAGCATTGGCGTGTTGTTTTTCTGGACGAATACAATGCGGGCAGTGCGAATACGTAAAAATCATCGGACTACTGAGGGGACCGTCATCCAACTTCTGCCCGAAAACCATAGAAGCGTGGTTGCTTCGTACGAGGTTGACTCCAGGAAGTTCACGACCTCTACAAGTCTGCCTCAGGATTTGGGATTGCCTCCATTCGACGAACTGAGAATCGGAGATAAGGTGAACGTTGAGTACGACCCGATGCATCCCGAGTATGGAATCCTTGGTAGCGCCGAAAAACTGCTAGCCGGGTATGAAAAAGACCTCGTAGGTATCGGAATATTTCTTGTTTTTGGTGTGGCGTTAATTGAATTCTCGATTCGGCGACTTTTCGACAGTTCGAGCAACGCGCAAAACGAAGCAAATTGAACGATCCAGAAATAAAAAGAGGCGCAGAGTTTTCTGCGCCCCTTTACTTCTTACTGAACCATTTTTGATTTAGTCGTCTTCGCCGATCAAAATTGCGGCGCCGAGCACCGTCGTCCACAATCCGCGCTTATCGCCGACAGCGGATTGCGTGACGTTCATGGTGCGAACGATCTTGTTCGAGATGCGGTAGACCTCTTTTTTCTCGTCCCACGAAAGATCCGGATCAAATTCCACGTTGAGTGTCGTCGCGAGCATTTCCGCGGCTAGCTCCTCCGCGTATTCTCCGGCGACCTCTTCGGTTTCACCGAACGAGTGATGTTCCGAAAGATACCCGTACATCGATTTGTCGCCCGGGAGCGCAAGGCCGATGCTCGCGGCGATTAAACGGTGGGCTTCTTTGGTGGAATTTTCGCTGATTACGGTGAACGCGACTTGTCCCGGCTTGATGTGTTTCAAGCCTTCGCTGCGCGAAATCAATTTGCAGTTTGGAGGGAAGATCGACGAAACGCGGACGATGTTGCACGCAGCGATTCCCGCATTCCGCAGAGCCAACTCAAAGCTCGAAAGCCTTTCGCGATGTTTTCCGACGCCTTTGGTGAGAAATATTTTCTTCGCGACGAACGCCATGGTGCCGGTGTGGGTGCCTCCGTGAGTTGGGCTGAGAAATAATTTTCTGCTGCTGTGGAAAAGTAACAAGAAGGTTTTGCACT
Source organism: Candidatus Acidiferrum sp. (assembly GCA_036266605.1). Taxonomy (GTDB): domain Bacteria; phylum Acidobacteriota; class Terriglobia; order Acidiferrales; family UBA7541; genus Acidiferrum. The sequence goes on from DATAMU010000619.1 coordinate 3,059, forward strand.
GTCAACGCATTTAAGGTCGAAATGAGATTTTGGAGGGCGCAACGGCGCGCGAGACGAAGACGCAAATTGTTAACAGCAGATGAACGAACTAATCTTTTGCGACGTGATGCAGAAGTTTTCCAAGCGGTTTGCAAAGAGCGAGAACTTTTCCGAGATCGGCAGCGGTGAAATCGGCTCCGGCGCTCGCGACATTCGGCCCTTTGCGGCTGATTTGAATCACACCGATCACTTTGTCGCCCGCGAGAATCGGTGCGCTAATAATTTTTTGAATCGCCTCGCCTGCATCTACGCCGCTGGTCTTCACACCTTCGAAAACGGTGGCGTGGCGCGACGTGGCAAAGCTGTTGTTGATCTCCGGACGGCTTTCACGAACGGTGCGTGCGGCGAGAGCAGAGTTGCTCGTCAGTGGAATGAAGCCCACGTTGCGCAGCGCTTCGGGAAAAAGAAAATAAAGATGACGCCACTTGTTGGAGAGGCCGAGAATGCCGACTTCTTCAGGCTTTACGTTGAGGTTGCGAGCGATGCGCTCGGCGACGGAGGCCCACGCGATCGGAGGCGCTTCGGCGCTGGTGTCGCCGCCCAGCGCGTCGGCCAGGCGTTCGAGTTCCGTGACAAGGCTCATGCATCGTCTCGCAGTGAATTGTGAGTCGTGACGGGACCAAGGGGAAGGCACCCGCTGGACTGCTAATGAGGTGAGAATAGCATGCAGGTGAGTGGCGTCTTGTAAAATCGGCCCGCGCCGGAGTTACTTTTTAGGCGCAAATCTGCGAGTGGCCGCAAAAACCGCATAATTGGGACTGGTTTGCACATATTTCTCGCAATGTTTTAAGGTTCAAAATTTTGCATCACTCGCCGCGCCTGCTATACTCGTTCTTGCCGCGATTCTGAGCGCCGAGAAGGCAAGGATGCGGCGGAGAGGGCATGTCCGCTACGGCAACCCGGCCAGATTCAAGTTATCTCTTCCGCAAACTCCATTCGCTGACTGGCATAGTTCCTGTTGGAGCTTTCCTCGCTGAACATTTTTGGTCGAACAGCGCCGCTTTGGTGAGCGCGCAAAAGTACGACGAAACCTCGCAGACCCTTCAGACAATTCCATTCCGCTTGATTGTGGAGTGGGGATTCATTTTTCTGCCGCTGCTGTATCACGCCGGCTACGGCATATATATATGGTGGCAAGGGAAGTCGAATGTGTCGGCTTATCCCTGGGTTAAGAATTGGCTTTTCACTTCGCAGCGCTATACGGGGTTGATCGCGTTCGTTTATATCGCGTGGCACCTTTACACGGAGCGATGGCTCACGCATGGGACCTCGACGTATGCCACTGTCGCGCAAGACATGGCAAATCCGTGGTACCTGACTTTCTTTTTGATCGGTGTGCTGGCGTCGTCATTTCACCTTGGTGTCGGCATCTGGAATTTTCTTTGCAAATGGGGATTGGCGGCGACGGTGCGAGCGCAGCGAGCGGCAGGACAGCTTGGCGTACTCGTTGGCGTCGTGTTTAGTTTGGTCGGCGTGCTAATTATTTTGAGTTTCCGTTTCAACTGGCATCCGTTCGCGGGATACATCACTTCCAAATGAAACATCCGAAGATCATCGTCGTGGGCGGTGGACTCGCCGGCTTGATGGCCACGATTCGCGTGGCCGAGTCGGGCGTGCCGGTGGAATTGTTTTCGATTGTACCGGTGAAGCGGTCGCACTCGGTGTGCGCACAGGGCGGAATCAACGCCGCGAAGAATCAAAAGGGCGAAGGCGACACAACACAGAAACATTTCGACGACACGATTTATGGTGGCGATTTTCTGGCGAATCAGCCGCTCGTGAAGCGCATGTGCGAGGCGGCGCCAGGGATTATCGATTTGCTGGATCGTATGGGCGTGACGTTTAACCGCACCCCGGAAGGTCTGTTGGACTATCGGCGGTTTGGCGGCACGCTCTATCACCGGACTGCGTTTGCGGGCGCGACCACAGGGCAGCAGCTTTTGTACGCGCTGGATGAGCAAGTGCGCCGGCACGAATCGGAAGGGCGCGTTACCAAGCGCGAAGGCTGGACGTTTTTATCCGCGGTAATTGATGAAGCGGGAGTTGCGCGCGGAATTTGCGCGATGGATTTGCGGTCGATGGAAGTCAAGACGTTCCATGCGGACGCGGTGATCTTCTGCACCGGTGGGGTGGGGGCGATTTTCGGGCGCTCAACCAACTCGGTTGTTTGCACGGGTTCGGCGCAGTCGGCGCTGTTTCAGCAGGGCGTCGATTACGCGAACGGCGAATTCATTCAGGTTCACCCGACCGCGATACCCGGCGAAGATAAGTTGCGGTTGATGAGCGAGTCGGCACGCGGTGAAGGCGGACGCGTTTGGGTGCCTCGCAATCCGCAAGAGAAGCGGGCCGCGCGAAGCATTCCCGATGCAGAACGTTTCTATTTTCTGGAAGAGTGGTATCCGAAATACGGGAACCTGGTACCGCGCGACATCGCGACGCGCGCGATTCA
>DATAMU010000620.1:0-9832 GCA_036266605.1 Candidatus Acidiferrum sp.
TTGAGAAGGATCGCGCGGAGATTTTTGCGGGCGTGCGGCGCGGAGAGACGATTGGCGCGCCGATCGCGATACGGATCGAGAATCGGGACTGGGCGAACTGGGAGAAGATTTTGCCGGTCGAGGCGCTGCCGGAGAGCGCTGGGGTTGGTGCGGCGGAGTTGAAGAAGCTGGTGGCGCCGCGGCCGGGCCATGCGGATTTGGCGGGTTCGCAGAAATTTAATTTTCATGACGCGCGGTATGTGTTGGAGCGGGCTTCGGCGCGGGAGACGGCGGCGCGCGTGGCTGCGGGTGCGCTGGCGAAGCAATTGTTGCGCGAGTTTGGGACGGAGATCGCCAGCCATAGCGTGCAAGTCGGACATGTAAAACTGGAGCGGGCTGCCACGTGGAACGAGATTTGGATGGCGAATGGAGATATTGAATCGCCGCTGCGGTGCGTCGATCCGAAGGTGCAGGAGCGGATGAAGGCGGAAGTGGATGCGGCGAATACGGCGAACGACACGGTGGGCGGCGTGTTTGAAGTGGTCGTGCATAACGTGCCGATCGGATTGGGAAGTCATGCGCAGTGGGATGAAAAGTTGGATGGGCGGCTAGCACAGGCGATTTTGAGTATTCAGGCTGTCAAAGGGATGGAGATCGGCGCGGGGATTGCGGCAGCGAATTCGTTTGGCAGCGAAGTGCAGGACGAAATTTCGTATGACCGGGCAGCTAAAAAGTTTCGGCGGTCGTCGAATCGCGCCGGCGGATTGGAAGGCGGCATCACAAACGGCGAAGATATCGTGGTGCGCGGATATTTGAAGCCGATTTCTACTTTGAGGAAACCGCTGGGAACGGCGGACATGGTGACGAAGGAGCCGATTCAGGCGGCGTATGAGCGTTCGGATTGGTGCGTAGTGCCGGCGGCGGGTGTGGCGGCGGAGGCGATGGTCGCACTTGTCCTGGCGGATGCTTTTCTGCAAAAATTTGGAGGAGACTCCCTCCCCGAGATGAGGCGGAATTTCGAAGGATATGCCCGACAAGTTGAAGAGTTCTAAGAGCGCGTCGAAGTCTGAGGTTGAGACGGAGACGGACGAGACGCTGGAGACGCATACTGCGGCTTCGAGCGGCGCGGGGGCGAGTGTGCCCAGCGCGGCGCGGAAAATTTATAAGATCGTGAAGTATGGCGATCCGATTTTGGAAAAGCCGACCGGATTGGTGCAGAACTTCGACGAAGAGCTGGAGCAATTGGCTGAGGATATGTTCGCGTCGATGTACGCGGCGCAGGGCGTCGGGCTGGCGGCGCCGCAGATCGGATTGGCGAAGCGCATTGCGGTCGTCGATGTGACGAGCGGGAAAAATCCGGAAGCGAAGATTGTGCTGGTGAATCCGGAAGTGATTCACGGCGAGGGCGAGAAACGCGAAGAAGAAGGATGCTTGTCGATACCCGGATTTCGCGGGTATGTGGTGCGGCCGCAGTTTGTGACGGTGCGCGCGCAGAATGCGAAAGGCGAGACGTTTGAGATTCGCGGCGAAGATTTGCTGGCGCGTGCGTTTTGCCACGAGATCGATCACCTGAACGGGGTTTTGTTTATTCAGCACCTGAGCATGCTCAAGCGCGACTTGATCAAGCGGAAGATCAAGAAGCTGCGGAAACAGGGCGAGTGGTAGAGGCGCGATCGGCGGAGCAGGGCCGAAAACGGATGAAGATTGTTTTTTGCGGGACTCCTCAGTTTGCTGTTCCTACGCTGAAGTTTTTGCTGACACACGAAGAGTTTGAAATTGCGGCGGTGATTACGCAGCCGGATCGTCGGAGCGGGCGTGGGATGAAGTTGACCGCGTCGCCGGTGAAAGAAGCAGCGATGGCTGCGGGCGTGGTGGTGCATCAGCCGGAGAAGATTCGCGCGCTGGAGATGCAGGCGGCGCTGGAGGCGATTGCGCCGGACTGCGTTGTGATTATTGCGTATGGGCAGATCATTCCGGCGAGACTGCTGCCGGTTGCGCGGCTGGGGTGGATCAATTTGCACGCTTCCCTGCTGCCAAAGTATCGCGGGGCGGCGCCAATCAATTGGGCGATCGTGAACGGTGAGACGGTCAGCGGAATTACGACGATGCGAATCGATGCGGGAATGGATACGGGGGAGATGCTGCTGCAACACCAGATGGCGATTGGCGCGAATGAGACGGCGCCGGAGTTGGGGGCGCGAATGTCGGAGGCTGGCGCACCGCTGATGGTGGAGACATTGCGGGGGATTGCGGCGGGGACGTTGAGCGGGCGGGCGCAGGATGCGGCGGCGGCGACGTATGCGCCGATGATGAAAAAAGAGGATGGGCGGATCGAGTGGTCGCGGACGGCGCGGGAGATTTACGATCGGATGCGGGGATTTGCGCCTTGGCCGGGAGCGTTTTCGACGTTGCGGGGGAAGACGTGTCAGATCTTGGGGCGGCCGGTGTCTAAAGACGGAGAGGAAACAGCGGACCTCGACAACGGCGGACATCTTGCGGACATGGGGCGCAGCAATGCTGCGCCCCTACACGGAAGAGAACCCGGGACGATTCATGTGCGGCAGAATGGATTGTATGTTTCGTGCGGCGGAGCAACCGAAATGCGCATTTCATCCGTCAAAATGGAGGGCGGTCGCGCGATGGATGCATTGGAGTATGCGCGCGGAGCCCGGTTGACCGAAGGGGAACGCTTCGGAAACGGGTAGTTGGCAGAGATTGGAACGGTCAGGCATACTCGCCTTTCACGGCACCTCCGAGCCGAAAAAAAACTGCTGCGCCGAACCGCTTCATTCCGGGCAGAAACGCCGAGAAACACGAAAGACGCTGCACACTGAGATCCGAGACAAACGAGTGGGAGATTTGAGTCGATGAAAATCGGTGAGTTGTCGCTTGTGAAGAGTGCGAGAGCGGCGGGTTGGCGGCGGTGTGCGCGGGCTGGCGCGGCCGTCGCGATTGCGACGCAACTGGCGTGGTCGCCGTTGGTGGCGGCAGGAACGCTTGACGCGAAAACGAGCGGCGGGGCGGCTACAGCCGCAGATAAAACGTCCGACGCGATTTTGAAAGTGATGCAAACGGAACTGACGCGCGCGGCTGAGGGTTTGGCGAAAAGCGAGCCGGCGCCGTACTACATCAGCTATACGGTGAACGATCAGGATGTGTTTTTTCTGGTTGGCGCGTACGGGAGTTTGCTGACGGACGCCGGATTGAAGCGGCGACAGGCCGACGTGGTGATGCGCGTTGGTTCGCCGGCGCTGGACAACACGCACGGACAGGCACGAGCATCGGGGATGACTTCAGGCGCGTTGCCGCTGGGCGATAATCCGGATGCGATCGGCCGGGTTTTGTGGGAGCTGACCGATCGCGAGTACAAGCGCGCGGCGCCGGCGTTTTTGAATGTGAAGACGAATACGGCGGTGCGGGCGGAGGAAGAAGACAAGTCGCCGGACTTTTCGAAACAGACGCCACAGACACATACCGGCGAGCCGCTGACAGTTCCAGGATTCGATCGCGCGGCCTGGGAAGGCGAGATTCGGAGATTGTCGGGCGCTTTCCGGAAATATGCGGATGTGTATTCGGGAACGGTGTCGCTGCAAGTAGCGACTTCGAACGCGCGGCTGGTGTCGAGCGAAGGCACGATGATCGCGACGCCGAGCGCTTCGGCGCGCATGGTGATGGAAGCTTCAACCCGCGCGGATGACGGGATGGAGTTGTTGCGCGTCGAGACTTTTCAGGCGCCGGCGGCGAGCGGATTGCCGAGCGAAGCGGAGTTGACGGCGAAAATCGAGAAGATGGCGGCGGACCTGAGGGATTTGCGAAAGGCTCCGGTGGCGGAACCGTATGACGGGCCGGCGCTTTTGAGCGGACGCGCGGCTGCGGTATTTTTCCACGAAGTGCTCGGACATCGCATGGAAGGACATCGTCAGCGCGATGAGGACGAGGGACAGACGTTCACGAAAAAGGTGAATCAGCAGGTGCTGCCGGAATTTTTGAGCGTGACCGATGATCCGACTCTGCGCGAACTCAAAGGCACGAAGCTGGCGGGATTTTACGAGTACGACAGCGAAGGAACGCCGGCACAACGCGTAGAAGTGATTAAGGATGGCGTGCTGAAGAATTTCCTGATGTCGCGGATGCCCATCAAGGGATTCGAGTCTTCGAACGGGCACGGCCGCAATCAGCCGGGACTGATGCCCACCGGACGGCAGGGGAATTTGCTGGTGACGTCAACGAAGACGGTGCCCGAATCCGAGATGCGGCAGAAGCTCATCGATGAAGTGAAGAAACAGGGAAAACCGTACGGACTTTATTTCGACGACATTCAGGGCGGGTTCACGCTGACGACGCGGTCATTGCCGCAAGCCTTTCAGGTTTTGCCGGTGATTGTGTATCGCGTGTATGCAGATGGCCGCCCCGATGAATTGGTGCGGGGCGTGGACATCGTCGGGACGCCGCTGGCGGCTTTGACGCGGATTGTTTCGACGGGCGACCAGCAGCATGTTTTCAACGGCGTTTGCGGAGCCGAGAGCGGCAGCGTGCCGGTATCCGCGGTTGCGCCGGCGATGCTTTTCTCCGAGATGGAAGTACAGAAGAGAGCGCATTCGCATGAGCGGCCACCGATCTTGCCGCCGCCGGGATTTGAGACAAAAACGGCGAATCTGCAAGGCGATCCGGCAAAGCAGGCGGTGAAGCCATGAAGATGAGACGGATGATTTGTGGCACCGGAGTGATGGCGGCGTTGTTGACCGCGACTTTGTTGAACGTGGGCGCGGCTCAAGCGCGAAATTCAAATTCCCTTTCGACTGCCGCGGTTGCGGGTGAAGCCGAGGCACATCCCGCTGCGAAAGGCGATGCGCTGCTCGAAGCGCTGATGACCGAGCTCGATCGTTCGAAATCACAATTGAAAATGGATCAGGTCGATCCGCCGTACTACATCGAGTATCGCGTGAACGATGTGGACGACTACTCCGCTGAGGCAGCGTTCGGCGCCGTCCGCGAAAACCAGCGCGTGCGCTATCGCGTGCTGCGTGTTGTGGTGCGCATCGGCGACTACAAACAGGACAGCTACTACGGCATCGGGATGGGTGAGACGAACATCCTGCCGCTCGACGACGATCCGATTGCGCTGCGCCATCAGATCTGGCTGGCGACGGATGACGCATATAAGGAAGCCGTGCAGGCACTGACCGAGAAACAGGCAGCCTTGAAACAGTTCAGCACCGAAACAACTCCGATCGATGACTTCGCGAAGGCTCCGGTCGTGAGCGCGATGGAACCAACCGTCAAGCTAATGCTCGACGAGGCTGCGTGGAAGAAGACGATTGAAGACGCCACGAATTTGTATCGCGAATATCCGGACGTACAACTGGTCACGGCGTCGCTGAGATTTTCGGCGGTGAACGAGTATCTGGTGAATTCGGAAGGCACAGTCACGCGCAACGGCAAGACAACGTACGGCGTGACACTCAATAGCACCGCGCAGGCCGACGACGGAATGCGACTGAGCCGCAATCCCTACTGGATGGTAGCGAAAGCAGAGGAATTGCCGTCGCGCGACAAATTGATCGGCGAATCCAAGAAGATGCTCGACACACTCGTGGCGCTGCGCAAGGCCCCGATCGTCGAGGAAGAATATCGCGGCCCGGTTTTGTTCGCGCCCGATGCGGCGAACGACGTCATCGCTTCATTGATCGGTGCCAACGTCCTGGGACGAAAACCCCAGCTCGGCCGCCCAAATCGAACGACGGGAGCGTTCGCGACAAGCTACAAAACGCGAGTGCTGCCAACATTCCTCACCGTAATTGACGATCCGACGATGAAAGAGTTCGACGGAAAAAGCCTCGTCGGCAACTACGCGGTCGATGATGACGGCGTGAAAGCACAACCGGTCACGGTGGTGAACAACGGAATTCTCGTGAGCTATCTCGTGGGCCGGCAGCCGATTCGCGACTTCCCTGCTTCGAACGGCCACGCTCGCGCCGGTGCGGGAGCGTTCCCGTCTCCGACCGTGGGCGTGCTGCTGGTGAAGAGTTCCGACGCCAAATCACCGGAAGAGTTGCGCAAGAAGGTGATCTCGATGATCACTGAGCAGGGCTTGCCGTACGGCTATCGCGTGGAGACGCTGGGCGCCGCAAACGCGCCGCGATTGCTCTATCGCGTTTATCCCGACGGGCATGAGGAACTGGTTCGCGGCGCGGTGTTCAACGAACTCGACGTGCGCGCATTGCGCAGCGATTTGATGTCGGTCGGCAACGATCCCCTTGTCAGCAACCGGCAAGGCAGCGTGGCAACGACGGTCATCACTCCGTCGCTGCTCTTCGACGAGTTGGAAGTGAAGCGCGCCGATACGAGCAAGGACAAGCTGCCGGATTACCCGGCGCCGCCGTTGCAATCGCAAACTCCATCGTCGCAGAAGAAGTAACCAACATTTCACGCGCTGCCGCCGAAGTCGTGGCGAGACGCGGCATTCCGTGTCATCCTGAATTTTCGCCATGTCCCCTTTACGCGAACGACTGGAATCCCTCGGCCAAACGGCGCTGCTGATTTTCATTCTTACCTCGGCAGCCTTTCTAAGCGCAATCACGGCCATGCGCATTGCGATCCACGGCCGCGAAACAACGATGCCCAACATCGTTGGGAAAAACGTCAGCGAAGCAAATCGAATGCTCAGTTCGCGGGGCTTAGTACTGCGCGTGGCGGACCGGGTTTACAACGATGCGCCGATGAATGTGGTCGTGCGGCAGACGCCGACGTCGGGGCAACTGATGAAGGTGTCCCAGCAGGCGCATGTGGTTCTGAGCCTGGGCCAGCGGCAGCTGGAGATTCCCTTGCTCGAGGGTAGTTCCCTGCGCGTTTCCCGGATCGAATTGTTGCGCGCGGGATTGCAGGTCGGCGAAGTTTCGAACGTGACGATGCCGGATGCGCCGGTCGATCAGGTGGTGCAGCAAACACCGCGACCCGGCGCGGGAGCGGCGACTCCGCGCGTCGACGTTCTCGTTTCGCAAGGGCCGCGCGATGCGGCCTATGTAATGCCCCACTTTGTCGGCATGACGGAACCCGACGCGGGCAAACGATTGGACGCAGCAGGCTTGAAGAAAAAAGTGAACTACGTCACTGCGCCGCAGTGGCCGCACGGCTCGGTGATCGATCAATCGCCCCTGGCGGGAGCACGTGTAGCGGCCTCGGCGCCGGTGGAGTTGACGGTCGCGAACTAATGCGCCGCCTGGTTTTCATCCAAAACTGAAGAATCCTCGTACTAAAAGTCGATATCTCCGCATTAAGGCATCGGGTATCGGAGCAGGCAGCGGCTCTGGATTTTTTGGAGTATGCTTTGCGCGGCGATTTGCTCATACGTTCACTTACACGCGAGGAAAAATCATGAAGAACTTGGGATGGGCGGCGATTTGTCTGGGATTGGCACTTTGCACGGGAAGCACGCAGGCGCAACAGGCGGCGGCTCCAGCGAGCGGGCCGGTGGCGAACCCGGTGACAACGATGATCAAGTCGCAGTTACCACGATTCCAGAAAAACATGGTGGGTGCGGCGGAATCGATGCCGCCGGACAAGTATGCGTTCAAGGCTACGCCAGAGAGCACTTCGTTCGCCCACATGGTCGTGCACAGCCTTGAAGCCAACAATCATCTGTGCGCGATGATTTCGGGCGGGACGCCTCCCGACGTGAAGCTCGCCGACACGGACGCAAAAGACAAACTGGTAGCCGGGCTGAAAGAGTCGTTCGAGTACTGCAACACGGCCTTGGCGAACGTAGACGATTCCAAGCTAAGCGATCCGATGAAGGCCGGTCCGTTTCAGACTTCGCGCGCAGGCGCGCTGATTCTGTTGAGCGATGAATGGTATGACCACTACGCGGCGCTGGCGACGAACCTGCGACTGAACGGAATTTTGCCGCCGAGCGCGCAACCAAAGAAGTAAGCCCATCGTAGCCGTGAGCTAGAGAAGAAAACCGTGGAACGGCGGCTTATTTCGCGCCGCCGTTCCGATCTAGTTGAAGTCTGTCGGGAAGTACGTCTGACGCTGCATGAGCGCCGTCACCGCCGAAGCCAAATTTTGTCCTGCCTCGCCCTTCACCACATATCCCTGAACGCCGATCTTCTGCGCCTCTTCCATCAACTGCCGGCTCTTGTGCATGGTGAGGATGAGGATGGGCGTGTTCGGCGTGAAGGCGTGTATGCGACGCGCGGCATCCAAGCCGTTCATCAAAGGCATGGTCACGTCGAGAATCACCAGGTCCGGGATCGCTTCCTTTACTTTTTCGACAGCTTCGAGTCCGTTGGCTGCTTCATCGCAAACGTCCAGGTCAATCATTGAAGCCAACGTTAGGCACACACGCTTGCGGATGCCCGGTTGATCGTCTGCCACAAGAATTCGCAATCGATTTCCTTACAGACTTGAATTGCGCAACTTGCGAGGGTTTTTAGCCGCTGAGGACAAAATTACGGCCGAGACCGTGACGTGCGCGGCTCGATTGTCAGTTGGCGATATCCGCTTTTCCATACAGGAAAGCCTGTAGCAAACGCGTTTGTCGCAGAAATACATCGCGAGGCGACATATTTTCGCCGCCTCGCTCGATTTGCGCCCATTCGAATGGGTTATTTCGCCGCTTTCTTGTGCAGATCGCCGCACACCGACATCGCGTTGTTCGGATTAACCGCCCCGTCGCCTTCCTCGATGTGCTGCACCACGCCGTTCTTGTCGATGACAATGTTGGCTCGCTGCGCCCATTGATACGTCTCGTTCTGTACGTCATAGCCCTTGAGGATGCCGTATTCCTTCAGCATCTTCTTGTTCATGTCACTGAGAAGCGGGAACTTGATGTCGATTTGCTTGGCGAATGCGGCGTTCGCTGCGGGGCTATCCATGCTCACGCCTAAAACTGCGGTGTCGGAGAGGTCAATCTTTCCTGCGGTTATTCCAGACTGCACGGCCTGGAGTTGTTTCGTTCAACCACCTGTGAAGGCGAGCACGTAAATCGCAAGCAAGACGTTTTTCTTGCCTTTGAAGTCGCTCAGTTTCACGGGCTTCCACTGATCGCTCAGAAGGTTGAAGTCCGGCGCAGCATCGCCTACTTTGAGCGAAGTCTTGGCAAGTTCCTGCTTTTGACTCTGGGAAATCGGAGCAGCAAACGCGGTCGCCATGCTGACGAGCGCGAAAGCCGCAAGCAAACGTTTCATTCTGCCTCCTGTCGGATTTTGAACAGGCTACGGCTCGACATCATAGATGGTTTGCGCGCAGGCGCATAGAAACGAATTGTCACATCTCTGTCCGGTGGCTCGAACCGCTCCCCTGCCCGCTCCGCTCAGCAAGGGCGTCGCTTAGGTAGCGACAGCATCAGGCGCCGTCCCTCAATTCGAACGTAGCGCGGAATCCTTGCCGGCAGTTTTCGTCACCGTGCGCCACAAATGTGGTATGCCTCACAATTCGTGATATCCCTGCTCGGTTCATTCTCGTGGACGAGCCGAATCAATCTATAACCGCGAATAACTTCTCCATATTTGCGTATAGATATGTGGCAGCTATGCGGAATTCGGAAAGTTGCACCTGCTGCTCGAGCTGAACCGTCTTCTAACCCGAACGAAATAAATAACTTATTTACGTCAATTGTTGGCAAATTTATTGCAACCAATTTGGCCCATCACCCGGGGTGTTCGAGTTCGTAGCTGGATGGGCAGCGGTCTCCATCAACAAATTTTTCTGCAAATCCAAGTCACTCAGACCCATGCTCCGGATTCGGATTGGGGGAAAAGGAATGCGAAAGCGCTTTTCATCAACGGTCGTTTGTCTCGGGGTGTTGCTGCTCCTAGCCGTTTGCGGAGCCGCGCAGGAAACCACTGGTGGA
>DATAMU010000621.1:0-1848 GCA_036266605.1 Candidatus Acidiferrum sp.
CTGCGCGTTCGACCCGAATCGGCTCGCAAATCCCGGAAAAGTCTTTCCGACTCCTCGCCTCTGCGGCGAAAAACCCGGCAAGTACGTCCCACATGCACTCGAATCCGCCGGAATCGCGGAGCGTTTTTAGCGATGAGCGACGCGAGCCTTTCGGCAGACACGTCTCACGATATCGTCGCGTTTGAGACTTCCGCGCGAAGGATCGTCGGTGCTGAAAATGTCCGCGCCTCCACGGCCGAAGATCACGTTGCGGTAGTGCACCCGCAACTTGTCGTCGCACCCGGCGACGAACAGCAACTTGCGCAAATTTTGCAAGCCGCAAACGATGCTGGACTCGCCGTGATTCCTCGAGGCGGCGGAACGAAACTCGCCTGGGGAAATTCTCCGCAGCGCGCCGACGTGATTCTCTCGACAGCACGACTAAACGCAATCGTTGAACACGCGCACTCCGATCTCACAGTCACCGTCGAAGCAGGCTGCACGCTGAAGCAGCTGACCGAAACGCTCGCGAAACAGAATCAGCGGCTCGCACTCGATGCACTGTGGCCAAGCCGCGCAACGGTCGGTGGAATTTTATCGACGAACGATAGCGGAGCGTTGCGATTGCGCTTCGGCTCCCTTCGCGACCTGGTAATCGGCATCACGCTAGCGCTACCTGATGGCACGCTGGCGAAGAGCGGCGGAAAAGTCGTGAAAAACGTCGCAGGCTACGACTTGCCCAAGCTCGTCACAGGCGCGCTTGGCACGCTCGGCATCATCACGCAGGCGACGTTTCGTTTGCACCCGATGCCGAGGGAGTCGCGCACGGTTTCGTGTCTGGCTCGCGATGCAAGCGACGCACAGCGTCTTATTCTTGCGATTCAGGACTCCAAGCTCGCTCATTCCGCCCTGCAAATTCGTTTCATCCAGTCGATGCAGCCGCAAGTTGATGTTTTGTTTGAGGCCACGGAAGCAGGCTGCGCAGCGCAGGCGGAACAGTTGAAGACACTTCTCGCACCAGCGAAAGTGATCGAATCTGGACCGGCGGTCTGGAAGGCGCGACAAGAACTGTACTCGGAAGCGACTGTACATCCTGCCGAGATGGGGCGCAGCAGTGCCGCGCCCCCACATGATCGTGCCGAACCCGCGGTCTCGGCGCTCGCGAAGATTTCGGTGCTCCCGACTCAAATCGCTGAGGCTCACGAAGCGATCGCGATGACGGCTGGCGCAAAACATGCGCGCTTCAATGGCGTGTTCTATGCAACCGGCACCGGAACGATTTATTTTGCAGGCTCGCCTGACGGTCTCGGTGCCACGCTGAAGAGTCTCCGGGAGAAGATCGAAGCGCTCGGCGGGTCGCTCATGATCGCGCATCGGCCGGATGCGATGCCGCAAATCGATGCCTGGGGAAACGCGGGCGATGCACTTGGTCTCATGCGAGCGGTGAAACAGCAATTCGATCCGAAATCGACGCTGAATCCCGGCCGATTCGTGGGTGGCATCTGATGCCCGAAGGAATCACAGGACCGCCGCCGTCGCAACCATCCGAGAAACCGACTTCGTGCGGTGCATTTGATTTACATCATCCGCCGGCCCGAGAGCTCATCGATCAGTGCGTCCACTGCGGATTCTGTTTGCCCGCTTGCCCGACGTACAAGTTGTGGAACGAAGAGATGGATTCGCCGCGCGGACGAATTTATCTGATGAAGCTTGCGGCCGATGGCAAAGCGGAGATGAATTCGCAATGGGTCAGCCATTTCGACACCTGCCTCGGCTGCATGTCATGCATGACCGCGTGCCCGTCCGGCGTCGATTACAGCAAGTTGATCGAAGCGACGCGCGCGCAGATTGAGCGCAACTATCCGCGCA
>DATAMU010000622.1:0-4981 GCA_036266605.1 Candidatus Acidiferrum sp.
CTAAGCACCTTCTGGGCGAAGTAGCGCCAACGCATCGCGAGTTCGCATCGATGGAAAATTACAAACACCTGTGATCCTGAGGCCCCGCCAAGGGGCCGAAGGATCTCAGCGTGAGCCCAGTCTCGGTCGCGCGCATGAGACATAGTGCGCCCACACCAATGCCCAAGGCGAATCCTCCGCCCTTCGACTTTCAACTGTCGACTGTGGACTTCGCTACCAGATATGCAGGATCGAATGCCCGAGCACGTAACCAGCGCCAAATACGCCGATCAACACCACTCCCGACCACAGAATCAGCCCGAGGAACGCCCAAGCCAATTCCTTCTTGTCGTCTCCCGGCTTCACCGAAAGAGCAGCCTTTCTCGGCTCATTTGGAGCGGCTTTCGTTGCTTCTAGGTCCATGAAGTTGACTCTGCGGACGGTTCCAGCGGATGAAGCGACTTCTGGTTCTGCACCAATTCGTACGTCTTCTGCAGCAGCGCCTCAAATTCCAGGTCCGATATCGCTCGATCGGTTGTACGCGATGACTCACTCACCGTTGCCATGATGTTCCTCCCACGCCGCGTCCCGTTTCTGCGGGGTCGAGAAGCAGAACGCTAAACGCCTACCATGCACGCGGGGTACCAATCGTTTGCCTCCTGTTCGCCCTCACAATCCCCTCAAAACAAAGGAAAAATAGTTCCCGTCGCGGTACTGCGCGCCAAAGTTGAGAAACCAGTCTCCGAATAGAGACGGCAATTTCGTAGCGTTTGCATCCGAAAGGTTGCGTTCTGGAAGGAGGTCGCTGGCGGGATCGCCATCAACCGAATGGTGACTAGGTGCCGACTTGGTAGCGCCGGTTTACCCTGAGCTGCGAAGGGCATCCTGCCGGCGGTTTTGCGATCCAACGATGCCCAACGAAGCCTGGCCGCAGTTCGTCAGTTAAAGAGCGCTCTTCGCGTTTCGGTTACGCGGCAACCCTCTTGAGATGTCCTCTCAACGCCGCTAACCCTGCCTCGATGTTGTCGCGCCCATATCCGATCCGGAACCGATCCATCGGCGTTGCCCCCAACTCCGACCGGTAAACACTCGCCGGCAGCAGCAGCACCCCGCTCTCTTCCACCAGCCGCCGCGCGAACTCTTCCACGCCGTCGCGCCCGACATACCGTGGATACCCGATACACCCGCCGTCGGGCCGATACCATTCGAACAAATCCTGATACTCGGCAAAAAATGTATCGAGCATCGGCAAATTTTTGGCAATCAACGCCCGGTTGCGCGCCAGAATCCGCTCCCGCGCTTTTAATGCAATCTCGGCCAGCAACTCGCTCGGCGCCGCTCCGCAAATCGACGTGTAGTGCTTCATCCGTTCCATGCGCCCGAGCGCTTCGCGGTCTCGGCACGCGACCCAGCCGACGCGAATCCCCGGCAGGCCGTACGACTTCGACATCACGCCAAGAGAAATCCCGCGCTCGTACAGATCAGCGACTTGCGGCAGCATCATCTCCGGCCGCCGCTCCACGCCGCGATACACCTCATCGCTGAAAAGGTAGATTCCACGTTCCCGCGCCATCGCAGTCAGCGAATCCAGCGTCGCACGCGAAATCACCTTCCCCGTCGGATTGTGCGGAAAATTAAAGGAGATTACGCGCGTATTAGACCGTATGGCATCGCGCACTCGATCGAGATCGAGTTCCCAATTGCGCGCCGGATCGAGTGCAATACCCGTCGTCTCGCAAATGCTCAACGGCACCGATTCCACCGACTGATAATTCGGAATCACTACAATCGCGTGGTCGTCCGGCCGCAGCAGCGCATGCATCGCCGCGAAAATCCCCTCTTGCGCCCCGACAAACGTCAAAACATCGCCCGCCGCCACGCGCTCGTACGTCGAAGCAATCACCTCGCGCAGCCCCGGCCCGCCCCAAGTTTCCGTGTACCCGAGATACAGCGAGTCCCACGCCTTGCGATCCGCATCATCCGCCAGCGCCAGCAACTCCGACAGTGTCATCGACTGCATGTCCGACGCGCAAAGATGATGCCGCGCTGTAAATTCCCACTTGCTGAAAAATACCTCCAGCTCAAATGCCCGCAATTCCCGCATGACCAACTCCGGTAGCGCCGGCATCTTGCCAGCGGTTTTAACTCTTCGTTGCTTAGTTCATGTAGGGGCGCAGCACGCTGCGCCCCATGTCCGCGAGATCGATCCGGTTACTCGATTGGTTGTCTTCCGGGTTCGGAAACGAAGCCGCATTGAAAATCCTACTTCGGCAACCAAAACGGCTGCTTCGCCGGCACAAACTCAATCTTCACACCCTTCACAAACGTTTCCAGCCATCGCGTGCACTCCTCCATCCCCGCCTGCTCGCTCGGAATATGGCCGATCACAATCAGCGCCTTCCGCTTCCCTTCCGTCACGGCATCCGCCGCATATTCCACGGTTTCCCACTCGCGCGTCTCGCCAAGCATCAGCACCTCGACGTCGTCGCGTTCGAGTGCGTGCGTCTCCGTCACAAAACCCGCAGCCCCCGGACTCAGCGCAATCTTCGTCACCTTCATGTCTGGATTCCCAACGACGCGCAAAACGCTGCTCCCCAATTTCGTAGCGGTTTCCTGCGCAAGCTTCGCCAAGGTTGTTTCCGGCAGCGCAAACCCATACGGAAAATCCTTGCGCTGATATTTCTCCCATCCCAGTACATGCACCATGCCCACGAGAATCCCGTCGGGCTTCCGTTCATGCCAATGATCGTGAAATCTCCACACAACCATATTGTGCTTCTCGATAAATGCGCGCTTCTCTGCCCACACCGGATCGCTCTGCGGCATCTCTTCCGGCACGTCGAGGTGATTGTAAAAAGTCGGCTCGTGCGTGATCACAAAGTTTTCGTGATTCGCCGCCGCCCGCTCCAGCACATCCATCGTCGCCATCATCGTCACAGCGATCCCCGTCACCGGCGTATCCGGATTCCCCGCCTTAAACGTATCCACCGTATCCTTCTGCCACGGAACTCCGACATTGTCCTGAATCATCTTCACAATCTGCCGCGCCGTCGGCCCATTCGATTGCGCGAACGTCGGAGGCGCTGCAACGAGCGCAGTGAGCAACGCCGAGACAGCAACAGCCGCGATAAATGTCTTACGACGAAAATTTTGCAACATGAGTGCGTCCTTGGTCCGAGTCTGTAAGGCCCGCCCATCATACAGGAACGCTCAACGACGGCGGCTTTTGGGTGCCGCACCCTTAGGTTTTAGAAAGGGTGCGGGTTTAGATGAAGGTCATACCGAGATCGCTCCCAATCGTCGCGATCATGTACGGGCGCAGCACCGCTGCGCACCATGTCCGCAGGATCTAAGCGTCCGAGTCACGCCCTAAGCGTCTTCGCAAGCTCTTCCACCTGCCGCCGCGTCTCTTCCATCGATCCCGAGCAATCAATCCTAAACGTCGCCAATTTCAATTTTTCTTCGACCGGCATCTGCGCCGCAATCCGCGCCCGCGCCTGCTGCTCGCTCATCCCACGCGCAATCAACCGCTCCATCTGCTGCTCCGGTTTGCACCACGTCACAACAAGCCCATCGAGATTCTTCGTGTACCCAGCTTCCACCAACAGCGCCGCCTCAACGAACGCAACCGAGCGCCCTTCCCGCTCCCATTCCGCAAATCGCTTGAGCATTTCCGCCTCAACGCGCGGATGAATAATCGCATTCAACCGATCGAGCTTCGCCTGCGTCGCAAAAACAATCGTTGCGAGTTTTTTCCGATCGACCATCCCATCCGGCCCAAGAATATCCGGCCCGAACTCGCGCACCGTCTCGTGAAGCGCCGCCTCACCCGGACCGAGCAGCATTCGCGAAATTTCGTCCGCGAAAATCACATCGAAGCCGAGGTCACGTAACATCGCCGCAACGGTGCTCTTCCCGCTCGCGATCCCGCCCGTCAGCCCAATCTTTTTCATCGCCCAGTTTTTTTCATTGAAAGTTAGCGCGCGCCAGAACTGACGCTCTGAGAGTTCGCGGCAACACCCCGGCCGGACTTCTTGACTCGGCGCAGACGCGCCGCCTTGACCGTATTGCTCATCAACATCGTAATCGTCATCGGTCCGACGCCACCCGGCACAGGCGTCAGCGCCCCAGCAACATTCACCGCATCCGGATGCACATCTCCGACAAGCACCGATCCCTTTTCCCGAAACTTCGCCAGCCGCGCCGGAAAATTCCCCACCAGCCGCTCCGCCTCCGCCGCATCGGTCACCTTATTCGTACCGACATCAATCACCGTCGCGCCCGGCCGAATCCAATCCGCCGCAACATACCCAGCCTTTCCCATCGCCGCCACAACAATGTCAGCGCGTCGCACAACATCCGGCAAATCCTTCGTCTTCGAGTGGCAAATAGTGACCGTCGCATTCGCATGCATGAGCAACAGCGCCATCGGTTTCCCGACGATATCGCTCCGCCCCAACACGACCGCATTCGCGCCTTCGATCTTGATCTCGCCGCGCCGCAGAATTTCCATGCAGCCCGCCGGAGTGCACGCCACCAATCCCGGCCGCCCGCTCACCAGCGCGCCTAGACTCACTGGATGAAACCCATCCACATCTTTTGCCGGATCGACCGCTTCCAGCACCGCCTTCGTATCCACCTGCTTCGGCAACGGTAGCTGAATCAAAATTCCATCGACGGCGTCGTCCGCATTCAGCTTTGCCACAAGCTCCAGCATTTCCGCCGTGGTGATCGACGCCGGCGGCGTGTGCAGCCAGCTCGCCATGCCAAGCTGTTCACAGGCTGCGATTTTCGATTTCACATAAAGCTGCGATGCGGGATTTTCTCCGACGAGCACGGCGGCGAGTCCGGGCTTGATGCCGGCTGCGCTCAACTCTCGAATCTCGTTCTGTAGATCCGCAAACACGAGATCCCGAATTTTTGTGCCGTCCAAAATACGCGCGGTCATTCTCGATTAAGCTCCGAAACAGCGTTGTCGCAGGGACAACGCGAGAATATCACA
>DATAMU010000623.1:0-5035 GCA_036266605.1 Candidatus Acidiferrum sp.
GATTTGAGTACCATCGGGCATCTTTCCAAACGGCTGTGTTGTCACGGTTGTTTTCGCTCCCGCTAAAGTTGCGCACATACCGAAACAAAGGAATCCGATCGCGATCGCTCTCAACATGGTGTGTCAGCCTCGGTCAGTCGGCCTCGGAAACTTCGCCGGAGAATGGAGTGCGTGTTACGACTGGGCACTTTATGGCAGAGACGGGGCGGTGTCAATTTTTGTAAATCGCAGATTTCGTAAGGGTTGGGGTGGGTCAGCGGGCCGCGTGCGGGCCAGGGCTAGTTGCGTCCTAAAGCGAGCAATTGCCTTGCTCTTCCGGCGTACTGATGGCTTTCACGACACCCTTAGTACCCACTTGATGGAATGCCTGTATTTGGCGAGGGTATTCGATACTCCAAAGTAGTAGACCTCGGAGGTCCGACCGCGGAGGTACGGATGAGTTTGAGGATCATGGTGGTCGACGATTCGCAGGCGACGCGGCGCGTCGTGTCGGCGCTCGTTGGGGCGCGATGGACTGTGGTCGGTTCGGCCGAAAACGGAAAAACAGCGCTGGAGAAGTTTGTTGAGCTGAAGCCGGATCTAGTGCTCCTCGATCTCGGGATGCCGGATATCGATGGAATCGAAGTAGGCCGGCAGATTCATGCGATGGATGCATCGGCGCGGATGATTCTGTTCACGTTATCGGATCCGTGGGGATTGGAAGCTCCCGCGCGCAAAGCGGGATTTCTGGGAGTCATCTCCAAGTCGGAGCCGTGGAAGTTGCTCGATAGCATCAAGGCGCTCGTCGCGGGAATTGAAGGTGCCGAGGGCTCCGGGCCGGCCGGCGGAGCACGGCGAGATCGTTCGGTTCACTAGATCTACTTTCGCAGCACTCCTTCCTGAACTTCTTCTTTTCAAACAATCGCGGCTTGACGAGTTCGATGTGGGTGGTGTCTATTCCCATCGCGCGAAAAATTAACTTTCATTATTTGAGCTGCGATGCTGGCCGAGCTGGGTTTCCTCACAATCATTGTTTTGTTAGCCGCGATTCTGAGCCGACGAATTTCGCCGCTGACGGCGTTGGTCGTCGTGCCAGTGATTGCGTCGATGGCCGGAGGATTTGGCGTTCGAACCGGTGGATTCATGGTGCATGGAATCCAAGGCGTGGCGAACGTGGCCGGCATGTTTGTGTTCGCCATTTTGTTTTTCGGTGTGATGACGGATGCGGGGATGCTCGATCCGATCATCGACCGGATTTTGCGGAGCGTCGGGAGTCATCCGCCACGGATCGTGGTGGGCACGGCACTACTAGCGCTGCTGGTTCATCTCGATGGATCGGGAGCGGTGACATTTCTGATTACGATTCCGGCGATGCTGCCGCTTTACGAGCGGCTGGGGATGGACAAGAGTGTGCTGGCGTGCGCGGCGTCGTTGGCGGCGGGCGTCAATTTTTTGCCGTGGACGGGGCCGATGATTCGCGCGTCGGCGGCGCTGCACATTCCAGTGCTTACGATTTTTCGGCCGCTGCTGCCGGTGCAGATCGCGGGATTGGCTTTTGTGTTCGGGTGCGCTTGGTGGCTGGGGAAGCGCGAAGCGGTAAGGCTTGGGCTGGATGCGAAGCCTAGTGCTGCGCGCGCGGCCCTTGTTTCGCGAGAACTCAGCGCTGAAGAGTTGGCGTTGCGGCGGCCGGGATTATTTTGGTTCAACCTTGCGTTGACGCTGTTGCTCGTTGTGGCGATGGTTGCGCTGCGGCTCGATCCGTTTGTGGTGTTTATGGTTGGGTTTGTGATTGCGATCGCGGTGAATTATCCGAATCTGGCGATGCAACGAGAGCGAATCGACGCGCACGCGCGAGCGGCGCTGACGATGGCGGCGATTCTTTTCGCGGCGGGCGCGTTTACCGGAATCATGAAGGAGTCCGGGATGTTGAGCGCGATGGCGGCGTCGGCGATTCATGCGGTGCCGACGCGATTGGCGCATCATCTGCCGCTGGGATTGGCGGTGATTTCGATGCCGCTAAGTTTGCTATTCGACCCGGACTCGTTTTATTTCGGGGTGTTACCGGTGCTGGCAGAAGTTGCCGGTGGATTCGGAGTGCCGCCGGTCCAAATGGCGCAGGCTTCGATACTGGGACAGATGACGACGGGATTTCCGATCAGTCCGCTAACGCCGGCGACGTTTTTGATTGTCGGATTGGCGGGAGTGGAACTGCGCGATCATCAGAAATTCAGCTTCCCTTTTTTGTTTGGCGCGACGGCGTTCATGACGCTCGTGGCGCTGTTGATGGGCGTCCTGCCCTTATAGCGGCGTTCTCGGCATTTCCACAAGTACATCGATCCTGCAAGAATCAAAAGCGAGCTCATTTCATCATGCTTATCGTGAGCTTCACCATGGTGAAAGGTTGCTGAATGCAGGTGGATTTGAGTGAAGAAGTTGATATCACCTTCGTTCTGGAAGGAAGAAAATTTATAAAACTCTCATTTGCCAGCGACGTTTCGCTGAGTTATAACGTTTCAATAAGGTTCCCCACTCGAGGCTGACCAGAACGTGCAAGACCCGCAACAAACCGATTCGACCACCGAGTTTCATTGCGTGCATTTCTTTGAGCCGTCGCAGTTCCCCACGGCGCCAATCGCGGATTTTCTCGAACAAGGATTGAGTCAGGGCGAAGCCGCGCTCTTGCTTTCCTCACTGGACCATGCCTCGCGGCTTGGCGCCAAGGTGGAAGAAGCTGGATGGAACGTCCTTGATTTGCGCGAGGCGGGTCTGTGGGATGTGACCGACGTGGACGAGATGCTTCGAGCTTTTCAAGCAGGCACATCGATAACCGCGATTGTGGAAGAGTACATCGATGCGACCTTGAGGCCGGCACAGCAGAGGTCGCCGAGCAAACGTATTCGAATCTACGGAGAGCTCGAGGACGCACTTCTTAGCCGGCTGGGGAACGCCGAGGCCGCGTTGACGGTGGAACGCTACGGGAATCGCCTGGCATCGGAAGGTACCGCAAAAATTTACTGCGGATATTCCACGAATTCATTTCCCGATGCGAGCTTCGCGAGGCCTTTCATTAAGTTGTGTCACCTTCACGATCGCGTCCATAACGGACTGACGGATCGTGAGGATTGGCGCTTTCAGATGGCCGAAAAGATGTCGAGCCTGTAACTCGCGCCGGCTTCGCGCCTGCCTGACTTTGTCCGTCACGTTCAACCGTTCCCTTCGACCGCAGACCGAATCCGATATAGACTGTGCCGCAAGGTCGGCATTTAACAACGGAGAAAAACATGAGAGTCCATCCCCTCGTGGTCGGATTTCTGGCTTTGTGTGGATGTGTAGCTATCTCGGTGTACTCAACACCTGCGGCGACGCCGCCTGTGTCGCAAGAGCCCACGGCTGCGACACACAACTTTTCGAAAGACACGAAAATCTGGGTCAGCAATTTCGAGCTCGATGCCGGCGACGTAAAGACCGACAAGGGCGGAATCGTGGGAGAAGTGCGCCCCGGGATTCTGGAGCGGCCGCGAAAAAAGCGAGCTCAAGATCCCGAATACCAGGCGAAAAAGATCGTTGACCTGATGGCGAAAAGCCTCGTCGAGGATTTGCAAAAGGCTGGGTACAAAGCGGAACGGCTGATGCCGGGAGACGCTCAGCCCGCAGCCGGCGCGTTGGTGACAGGTGTCTTCACTGAGGTCGATGAAGGCAATCGCCGCCGTCGCGCGATCATCGGCTTTGGCTCAGGCGAGGCGAAGATGGACCTTTACGTAGATCTGAAGGATCTTGCTGCGCCGCAGAAGCCGCTGTATGAAGTGGCGAACAACGAGAATAGCGGCAAGAAAATCGGCGCGGTGATCACGATGAATCCGTACGTCGCTGCGGCGAAGTTTGTGATGGAAAAGAATGCGCCGGATAAGACTGTGAAGAAAACCGCGTCGGATATCGCGAAGGAAATTGAAGGCCACATGCGGTAAGAATGCGAGTCGCCGACGGCTGGTAATGATTGCAACTCGACTTTAGTGCTTGCCGGCGCTGTTGAGAATCGCTTCGAATCGCGGATCGCCGTGAAATGACTTCCAGTCGTCGTCGATGCGGACGGCTTCGACGTCGATGTAGCCATGTTCGAATGTCTTTTTTAAGCGATCGAGCGCCAGGTCCCGATTCCCTTCGATCGCCGCTCCAGTTGCGAATGCGTACCAAGCATTTGGTACCGAGTTGTCCGCGGTGGACTTCTCGGCTGAGCGAAGCGCTTCGCTCAATGTTTGCTCGGCTTCTTTGTTTTTGTGCTCGTGCGCGAGGATGATCCCCAAGTCATCCATATGGTCGATCGACTTCGGATGATCGACACCGAGCACCTTTTGACCCAAGGGTATTAGCTCACGATAACTCTTCTCGGCTGCGGCGTAATTGCCTTCACCCATTAAGATCTCGGCGAGCGCGAATTGCGTGGAAACAGTCATGAAATGCTCGTCGCCCAGAACCTTGCGTTGCAGCGGCAGAGCTTCCTCATACATCGCCCGCGACTCGGCCCAGCGTTTGTCATCTTTCAATGTCGCGGCAAGATTCGTCATCGCCATCAGTGTGTCCGGGTGATTCGGACCCAGTTTGCGTTTCTGAATTTCGAGGGCGTCACGAAGTATCTTCTCGGCATCCGCTTCCTTATGCATGCTGCTGAGCGTATTCGCGAGCAACAACATCGATTCGAGCGTGTCGTTATGCTCGGGTCCCAATATTCGCGTTCGAGTCGCCAGCAGTTCGCGTTGCAGCCGCTCGGCCTCCGCGTAGTGCCCCTGCACTTCATAGGTAGCAGATAGATTCGCCATCGCGCCTAACGTTTCGCGATTTTCATTTCCGAATTCTTCTCTGCGCAGACGCAAGACTTCTGCAAAAGCTTTCTGCGCTTCGTCGTAGTGGCCCAAGTAGTATTCGTCGATGCCGACGTTGTTCAGGGTATCCATCGTGTCCGGGTTGCGATCGCCCAGAACACGGCGGCGGATCGCGAGAGCGCGCTGGTCGAGCCGCAGCGATTCCGTCGCGAGGCCCAAGCCTTGATAGGTTTTGGCCA
>DATAMU010000624.1:0-4828 GCA_036266605.1 Candidatus Acidiferrum sp.
TTGGGCCATTCATCGACGCAGTCGTAGCCAGGGTGCCATCTGGGCTGAAACCCACGGTTCCGGTGCCGGCGAACAGGGTCAACTTACCCGTCGTATCGACCTTGTACACTCGGCTGAATGCGTTGTCCAAGATGTATGTATTGCCAAGCGAATCCTTCCTTACCGCCGCAGTCGCGCCGACGCTAAACGCTGTCGGAGATACGCCCGCAGGGCCAGTCGTGGGGCCGCCGCCGGCGATCGTTGTGATTGTCTGCGCGTTGACCGAGACGCAGCCGAAAATCAAGCAGGCGAGGGCCCACAGAGCTAAACGAACCGAATTCTTCATCGATATTGCCTTCCTTCGATGGACTTTGAGCGAAACGCTCATCTATTTTTGCAAAACAAGGGACAACTGCGGTTTTTTCTTCGCGCGAACGAGAATAAGTCGCACCCCGAAAAAAACCCAATAGTACGGTTTCGAACCGCCATTGGTACTACGGGAGAGGCCTCCAATAGTACTTTCCATTGGTATTCGCCCAAACACACAACCAGCGTGTGAGCACAACCTGGGCGTGAGGCTTACGATTATGATGAGTTGATATCGAAAAAGGGCTGCCAAGATTCGCGACATTCCTTTCGATTAATACAGCTAGGGTCGATTAATGCAGCTAGGGCTGTAGGTGGCCTGAAGCGACGTCAAACAAGGCGACGAAGACCGATCCCCCGCTAACCTCTGTGTATTGTGCGAAATACTGCAGAAATCGTCCGCGTGACGCACCCCGGACTTCGGCATCAAATTGACGGCCCTTTAGGCTGGCTGCTACATTGTTTTATTTGGGCTTACTCGACATTACAAGGCGTAACTCATTGAATCGAAGCGTTGCGATATGGATGGCTACGGCGACATTGGCGGCACTCGGTTTCAGCTTCGGCTGCGGGGGCACCGCTAAAATCAGCACCAAGACCACCGTCGCCCCGGCCGAAAAGCCCGTGATTAAGGATGCGACGCGCGAAGAGCTGCTCGACAAGTACAACCTCTACGCCCAAAACATCAACACCGTGAGCGCGACCGTCGTGCTCAAGCCGACGGCCGGTTCGAAATACAGCGGCGTCATCGAGGAATATCACGAAGTCAAAGCGTTTCTGCTCGCATCGCGACCGGCGAATATCCGCGTGATCGGCCAGGCGCCGGTGATCGGCACGACCGTATTCGACATGGCCAGCGACGGCGAAACGTTCCGCGTTTCGGTGCCGTCCAAAAACAAGTTTCTCGTGGGCCAGGTAGCGGGCGAATTCAACAGCAGCAAGCCGATCGAAAATTTGCGCCCGCAACATTTGCTCGACGCGATGCTGTGGCCTGAAATCCGCAAAGAGGAATCCGTCCTGTTTGAGGAGTTCAACGACGAAACCGCGCGTTTTTATGTGCTGACGGTGTTGCGCGGCGGATATCGCACCGAAATTTTGCGCAAGATCTGGTTCGACCGCGCCGATTTGCAGGTATCGCGGCTGCAAACTTTTGCGCCGAAAGGGTTGCTGGTGTCCGACGTCCGCTATGCGGATTGGCAGCCGGTCGATCCCGGGCAGCCGGGCGGGCCGGTGAGTGGCCCGGTCACCATATTCGCGCACAACATCCGCATCGATCGCCCGCATGATGACTATCGCCTCGACCTGCAGGTCACCAAAATCGTGCTGAACTCCGATCTTCCCGCCGATCGCTTCAAACTCGAGCAGCCCACCGGCGCCGAACTCGTGCACGTCGCCGAAGCCGAAGGAAACAAACAGCCGTGATGGGCGAACTCATCACGCGCAACCTGCTGCATCGGCCGCTGCGCACGCTGATCGGGATCATGGCTGTCGCAGTGGAAGTCGCGCTCGTCGTGCTCATCGTAGGTCTCACTTCAGGCCTGCTAGCAGAAAGCGCGAAACGCATCCAGGGCATCGGCGCCGACATCGTGCTCCAGCCCCCCGCGGCATCGATTTTCCTCGGGTTCAGCGGCTCGCCGATGCCGATGAAAATCGGCGACAAACTTGAAACTCTGAAATATGTGCAGGCTGTGGCTCCCGCGCTGCTGCAATTCAATTCAAGCGGCGGCGTCGAGACCGTTTACGGTATTGATCGTGATTCGTTCCATGCCGTGTCGGGTGGCTTCGTTTTCCTGGAAGGCCACGACATGGAGGGTCCCGACGACATGCTCGTCGATGACTGGGAAGCGCGCGCCAAAAAATTGAAAGTCGGCGACACTTACAATCTTCTCAATCACGATTGGAAAATCGCGGCGATCGTCGAACATGGCAAAGGCTCACGCATTTTCGTACCGCTTTTGACGCTCCAAGAACTGGTCGGTGCACGCGACAAGGCTTCGATTTTCCTCCTGAAATGCACGCGTCCTGAACACACCGACGACGTGATGGACGAGATCAAAGCGATATTTCCCGGCTACACGATCCGCCCCCTAAAAGAATTTCTGTCGCTGCTTACATCGACCAACGTGCCCGGACTTGAGCCGTTCATCCACTCGATGATCGGTCTGGCAGTTTCGATCGGATTGCTCGTTATTTTCCTTACGATGTATACGACGGTAGTCGAACGCACGCGCGACATCGGCGTACTCAAATCGATCGGCGCAAATCGCGCGTTCATCATTCGCTCTCTGCTGACCGAATCGGCGGTGCTTTGCCTGTTCGGAATCGGCGCAGGCGTCGTGCTCAGCTACATCATTCGCGCGGCATTCCTCGCCAGCTTCCCGACACTTTCAATCCTGATCACAGTGCCCTGGATTCTCCGCGCTGGTGCGATCGCACTGGCCGGCGCCGTCATCGGCGCCAGCTATCCCGCGTGGATTGCCAGCCGTAAAGACGCCGTGGAGGCGCTTTCGTACGATTGATTTCGCCTTTAGTTACCTAGGCACCGAGCGGGAAACGCAGCTACAATACATACCCACGACGGATCGCATTTTCCAGGGCAAAGCCAGGGCCAAAACGAGTGGAGTCGATACTTAAAACTGAAGGACTGTGGAAGTTGTACCGCGCGGGCAAAGTGGAAGTACCGGCGCTGCGCGGCGTCAACTTTCAAGTCGCTCCCGGCGAGTCCGTCGCCGTCATGGGTCCTTCGGGATGCGGCAAATCGTCTCTGCTTTACGTGATCGGCGGACTGGCGCAAGCCTCGCGGGGCCACGTTTTCGTGGACGGCAACGACCTCACCGAGATGAGCGACGCCGCGCGCACGAAACTGCGCCGCCACAAGATCGGCTTCGTGTTCCAACGCTTCAATCTGCTCCCCACGTTATCCGCCAAAGGCAACATCGCGATCGCCCAATTCATTCATGGCGACGGCTTCGATCCTCATCGCTTCGATGTCGTCACGAAAATGCTCGGACTCGAGGGCCGCTTGCATCACAGGCCGTCGGAACTTTCCGGGGGCGAACAGCAACGCGTCGCGATCGCCCGGGCTATCATCAACGAACCAAAAATCTTGCTTGCCGACGAGCCAACGGGTAACCTCGACTCGAAAAATTCCGACATCGTGCTCGAGATGCTGCGCCAGCTCAACAAAGACCTGGGCCAAACGATCGTGATGATCACGCACAATCCGGAAGCCGTCACTTACTTCGATCGCGTCGTGCACATGCGCGATGGAGTTATCGTTGACGGCATCCCTGCCGATTGAAATGGCCAGCGTCAAAACCATTTTCGCGCGCACGTTTTTCTGGTCGTATGAACGCGGCACGTGGCAATACGACGTGGCTGTCATCATTATCTTGATTTTTGTGCTGGGCACGCCCCCGCGCTGGTTTCACGATGAGCCCCAGGTAGGGCTGCCGACTTCGCCCGCGGAGGTCGAGCTCATCGCCGGCACCGAAAAAGATTCGCAGCAAACGTATCGCATCGACGCGCGCATTCTCGCGCCGCCCGAGCAGACGCCGGCACTCCAGAACGTTCTGCACAACACTTTAAAAAAGGCGCTGCCAAAGCTGCAGGACGGTCGCTTTTCGATTCTGAAGATCGACCCGGTGCGCGACGAAGACGGCAATGTGATCGCCTACCAGGTCGAAATTCGCCGCTAGTCAAGTCCGGTAAGTCCGCTTGGCCATTGAACCTACGCATCCTGAACATCCCTTCGCCGAAACGTTCCAGCACGTCCGCGCATCTTTCTCTATGTACTCTATGTGCTAGGATCAATTCAGCCGAAAACACCGGCCAACAAGCGGCCCCAGGTGCACATTTTGAAAAATAAGATTTGTATTGCTGTTGCGCTCGCGCTGACCGCGTTCGCGTGCGCCATCTCTCTCGCCGCGGGTCCGCACTCGACTTCGGCTCCAGCTCAGGCTGCTCAGGCAACCACCGAAGCCGTGCTCGCGACGATGGACAAGGCTGCAGCAGATTTCCGCAGCTTGCAGGCGAACCTCGAGAACACGAAGTACACCGACGTCGTAAAAGACACGAGCGTCGAAAAAGGCCACATCTTCGTCCGCAAAGATTCGAAAATGCGGATCGAGATCACCGAGCCCGATCCGCGCACGATTCTCCGCGTCGGCGATTCCCTGTTTGTTTATACGCCAAAGATCAAGCGCGTCGAAGAATATGACCTCGGCAAAAACCGCGCGATGATCGATCAATATGTGTTGTTAGGGTTCGGTACGCGCAGCGAAGCTTTGCAGAGGGGTTACGACGTGAAGCTGACCGGCGAAGATCAGCTCGATGGGAAGAAAGCCTACACGCTGGAACTCGTGCCGAAATCCGATGAAGTGAAGCGCCAGATTACAAAGATTCAGATGTGGATCGATTCGGCTTCGTGGCTACCCATTCAGCAGAAATTTTTCGAAACTGGTTCGGGCGATTACATCCAGTT
>DATAMU010000625.1:0-5262 GCA_036266605.1 Candidatus Acidiferrum sp.
GTCCTGATCGAACTCTACGAGAAATAAGCGCGTCGAAACTCACGCCTGAAAATTCTGAATCTCGCGCGACGCCCGCAACACTTCCCCCACAGTCCAAGCCTGTGCAATCGCTCCGTGCGGCGTAAACGGCGAATCCCCCTCAAAAATCTCGCCCAGCGTCCCCAGCCCATACATCTGCACCGAAATTCCCAGCGGCTCCAAAAATCGCATCGCCTCTTCCGGATCGCCATACACGCGCAGGTGCGCCAGCACAAACGGCCCCACCAGCCATCCCCAAACCGTCCCCTGGTGATACGCCGAATCCCGATCGCGCGGCCCGCCGCTATAGCGCCCCTTATATCCAGATTCGCCTGGCGCCAAACTCCGCAGCCCATACGACGTCAGCAAATATTTCGCGCACGTATCGACGACCGCGCGTTGCTGATCTTCGCTCAACGGTGAAATCGGCAACGACACCGCTAAAAGCTGATTCGGCCGCAGCGATGC
Organism: Candidatus Acidiferrum sp.; assembly: GCA_036266605.1. Lineage (GTDB taxonomy): Bacteria > Acidobacteriota > Terriglobia > Acidiferrales > UBA7541 > Acidiferrum. The sequence continues at coordinate 487 of DATAMU010000625.1, forward strand.
ATCATTCGCCTGCCCCGGCACATCGATCACATCGAAGCAGCACCCGCGCTCTTCATTCCAAAATTTCTGGAAATTTTTCTTCGCCTTGTCCGCCAGCTTTTCGTAGCCTTCGCCCGGCCGCGCCAACAATCGCGCAAACTCCGCCATCGTCTCCAGCGCGTTGATCCACAGCGCGTTCACCTCAACCGCTTTCCCCGCGCGCGGCGTCACCACCCAATCGCCAACCCTCGCGTCCATCCACGTCAATTGCACGCCCACCGCCCCGCCAAACAACAAACCATCCGACGGGTCCACGCGAATATTGAACCGCGTCCCCTTCACATGCGCATCGATGATCTCGCCGAGAATCGGAAACAGTTGCAGCAACGTCCGCCCGTCTTTCGTCGCCGCAAAAAATTGCCGCACCGCCTCAAAAAACCACAGTGCCGCGTCGATCGAGTTATACTGCGGCGCGCCGCCCGCATCCGGAAAATTATTCGGCAGCATCCCGCCGTCAACGACTTCCGAAAACGCGAGCAATATCTGCCGCGCGATGTCCGCTCGCCCCGTCGCCAACGTCAGTCCCGGCAACGCGATCATCGTGTCGCGCCCCCAATCGCCAAACCAGTGATAGCCCGCGATAATGCTGCGCCCGTCCGGATTCGTCGGCAGCGAGCGCTTCACAATAAATTGATCTGCCGCCAGAATCAGTTGCGGAAGCCAATTCGGATAGCCGCTCTCTGCTTTTCCACTCTGGGTTCTCCAGGATTCAAAAATCTCGCGATCGCGCTCGACAATTTCCGCCCGACCGTCAGCTGCGTCAACGGCAGCGACCCCGCCCGCACCCGCTTCTGTACTCGCGACAAACGTAATCGTCTTTCCTGCCTTCAACGTCGCTCGAAACAACGCCGCGAACAAATGATCCTCGTGATCGTCCAGCCCGCGCTCCCGCTCGACCGCCATGAAGCAGTCGCGATACCACTCATGCCGCGACTCGCATGAAGCATCCGCGCACTTCAGAAAAAACGGCGTCGCGCCGTCAAACGCCAAAATCTTCACTCCCGCCTCAACCGCCTCGATATCCATTCGCCAATCGCCCGCGTGCGTCGCCGCGTGATAATCGCGATAATTCACCAGCGCCTTCAACGAAATTTCCGCCGGCGCCGTTCCCCGCACCAGCGTGTATTGCACGTACGTCGTGTTCTCGCCGTGCTTCATCCATACGCGCTTCTCCAGCAAAGCGTCGGCGAACGCGTAACTCCACACCGGCACCATGCCTTCCAGGCGAAAGCTCTCGATGTTAAGGAATCCCTTGGGCTCGATCGCGCCGCTCATCCACTGATGTGTCGCGAGCGAATAATCCATCCCCGCGTAGCGAATAATCTCATCGACGCCCGCGACCAGTTGCATTCGCCCGACCGGCGGTTGCAGCGCCGCAATCAGTAGCCCGTGATAACGCCGCGTGGAATTACCGGAGATCGTCCCCGACGCAAATCCCCCGATTCCATTCGTGACGAGCCACTCCCGTCCGTCCGCGGTTTCCAGGTTTCCGCAGACTTCGCGCCCAAATTTTATCCGCGCGTCTTCAGGAATCAGCGAGGTCGTTGCCGTGCCAGCTTTCTTTCGGGGACTTCGAGCTTTTTTCGCGGCCGCTTTTCTCGACGCAGGGTTCACCGTGGTTGACGAACCTTCCTCAGCGTTCGGCACCTCGGCCTTGGTCTTCCCCTTGTCCGTTCGATTCGAAGCCATCGCCTTCCAATCTATTCGTCGAAAATCGTCGCGCAAGTCTACCTCGCGCTTTGCCCTGTTTGGCTCTTCTTAGTTCAGCGGTTGACCCGCTTTCCCACGACTCCCAAGCATCTCCGCGAACCTCTGCGTCCCCTGCGTCTCTTCGTTATCCCTTTTTTGACGCCCCAACTCACCGTAACCACGATCATCGCAAGTCACTTCGCCAACCACTTCGTCATCAAAAATCGTTCGTTGCCCGAATATCCAACGCGCCGGTACAAGCCAATCGCCGGGTCGTTTCCGTCCGTAACCTCGAGATGAATCGCGTTGACGCCCAATTCCGCCGCGGCCGCCTCGACAAATTCCATCGCGCGCCTCCCAATTCCCTGCCGGCGATACTCTTCCGCAATATACAACTCATCGATAAACGCGTCGTATCCGCGATATTCGAAGCTGAACGAAACAGTCAGTACTACATACCCGACAAAATGCGCGTCGCATTCGATCAGCCACGCTTTGCCATACGTGCTGTCACTCACAAATCGCTCGAATATCGCCCGCCGCTGCGCTTCGTCAAACGGCGTCGTGCCGGGATCGGCAACTTCCAGCGCGCGCATCATCGCCAGAACAGTGTCCGCGTGCTCCGGCCTCGCGAGCTCGAAGCGAATCGATGGCCCGTCACTCGACACTTCGTTACTCGCCACTTTGTTGAATCAACTTGGCGACCAATCCGGTCCATCCGGTTTGATGATTTGCGCCGATGCCCGCGCCGTTGTCGCCATGGAAATATTCGTAAAATGAAATCAGATCTTTCCAGTGCGGGTCGTTCTGAAAAAGTTCGACGCCTCCTGCCACGGGACGCCGTCCATCTGCACCGCGCTCAAATATCCGGATCAGCCGCCGCGAAATCTCCGCCGCCACTTGCCACAGATTGCATTCGTTCCCAGCGCCCGACGGGCACTGAACTTTGAAATCCTCGCCAAAATAGTGATGGAACTTCTGTAACGACTCGATCATCAGGTAATTCACAGGAAACCAGATCGGCCCTCGCCAATTCGAATTGCCCCCGAACAAGCCTGTCGTCGATTCCGCCGGCTCATAAGTCACCCGGCTGATCTGCCCATTCACATCCACTTCGTACGGATTGTTCAGGTGATAGCGCGAAAGCGCTCGAATGCCGTAATCCGACAAAAATTCGCTCTCGTCGAGCATGCGCCAAAGCACGCGCCGCAACTGATCCCGGTTTGCCAGCGACAATAATCGCCGCACCCCGCGCGCCCCGCGTTCCGTCGATTCAATGTGTTCCGGCACGTCGGCGTGATTGTCGATGAACCATTGCATCCGCCGCTTGAATCCCGGCAAGCGATCCACAATCTCGGGTTCGAGCGTCTCTACCGCAAACAGCGGAATCAGCCCGACCATCGAGCGGATCTTCATGAAATGCTCTTCGCCGTTGGGGAGCTGCAAAACGTCGTAGTAAAAGCCGTCAACGGAATCCCAAAGCGAGCGGCTCTGTTCGCCCATGTCATTCATTGCCGAAGCAATGTTCACGAAGTGTTCGAAAAATTTGCTCGCGACATCTTCGTACGCCGGGTCTTCTTTCGCGAGCTCCAACGCGATCGCCAGCATGTTCAGGCAATACATGCCCATCCAGCTCGTGCCGTCCGATTGCTCCAGATGCCCGCCGGTTGGCAAAGGCTGTGAGCGATCGAAGACTCCGATGTTATCGAGCCCAAGAAAACCGCCTTGAAAAATATTCGCTCCGTCGGGATCTTTTCGATTCACCCACCACGTGAAATTCAGCAGCAGTTTGTGAAAGACCCTTTCAAGAAACTTGCGGTCTGCAACTCCCCGCACGCGCCGTTCGATTTTATAAACGCGAAACGCCGCCCACGCATGCACCGGCGGATTCACGTCGCCAAATGCCCATTCGTATGCCGGGAGCTGCCCGTTCGGATGCATGTACCACTCGCGTAGCAGCAGGATGAGCTGCTCCTTCGCGAACTCCGGATCGATCAGCGAAATCGGGATGCAATGAAACGCCAGGTCCCACGCCGCATACCACGGATATTCCCACTTGTCCGGCATTGAAATGATGTCGTCATTGTACAAATGCGTCCAGTCCTTGTTGCGCCCTTGCAGCCGTTCTTTCGGAGGTGGAGGGCTTGCCGGATCGCCGTCGAGCCAATGCCGCACGTCGTAGTGATAGAACTGCTTGCACCAAAGCATTCCCGCGAATGCCTGGCGCATAATCATCTTGCCATCTTCCGACATCTCAGGCGGAGTTCGCGTCGCATAGAAATCGTCCGCTTCTTTTATCCGCGCGGCGAAAACAGACTCGAATCCCGGTCCGAAATCGCTGAGCATAGGTGGTGGCTCGACGATGGGCGCCGCCGGCGAATTTCCCGGCTTCGTCTGTGGAGATGGATTGCTGGCCGCAATGCGATTCTCCATGTCCGACGGATTCCGATCCGTCAACCGGAGCTTGACCGTAAAGCTATCTCCAGCTTTGAGTATCACGGAGTGCAGCGCTGCCATCTTCGTTCCGGTCGGCTTCGGATTTACGGCAGCCTTGTTGCCGTTAACGAGATATTCGTGAAATGCATCTTTGACGAATCCCTTGTTCCACTCGCCGAAGAGCCGCTGCGTATTCGTATCGTTGTCGGTGAAAAGAAGCTGCGGATTCCCTTCGACAATCAACCAGCGCTTGCCATATTGCCAGTGCTGCACTTCAAGGCAGGTATTTCCCGAAATTGGGTTCGTCGGCGTGATCGTAGGCCGCCGATCGTCTCTTCCCCACGACCACGTATTGCGAAACCACAGGGACGGAAGAAGATGAAGCGGCGCTGCGTCTGGTCCGCGATTGATCGCCGTAATCTTAATAAGGATGTCTTCGACATCGGCTTTCGCGTACTCGACGAACATGTCGAAGTAGCGATTTTCGCGAAAAACGCCGGTGTCGATCAGTTCGTACTCGGGTTCCTTGCGGCTTCGCTTTCCATTTTCCGCGACAAGCTGGTCGTACGGGAATTCCGCTTGCGGATACTTGTACAGCATTTTCATGTAGCT
>DATAMU010000626.1:0-14817 GCA_036266605.1 Candidatus Acidiferrum sp.
CGGGGCTGATCGATGCAGGGCTGACACCCGACACGAAATGCGATGCGACGGCGGCCACTACAGTGGCGAATCTGTCGGAGTTCGTGAATCTGGAGGCGGAGAGTTCGGCGTCGTCATCGAATATTGACGCAGCGATCGCACAGGTTGTGCCGGGGCAAGTCGATCCGGCAGGAAACATTTTATTTTTGGGCGGCGCGGCGGATTCGAACGGCGTGCCGTTACCGGGAGCGCCGAATACGGGCGCGGGGATTCCCCCGACGCTGGGATTGGAAGTGGCGAAGAGTGGGAGATCGACGGGGCTGACGTGCTCGACGGTGTTGTCGGTGAGCGTCGACACGAGCGTGGAGTACAACAAGAGCTGCGACGGAACCGGCGCGAAGTTCACGGTGGACTACGACAATCAGGTGGATGTGACCGGCGGGGATTTTGCGGCGGAGGGCGATTCGGGATCGCTGATCGTGTCGCAGAACACGGCAGATCCTGTGGCGCTGTTGTATGCGGGGTCGGATTCGGATGTGGTCGGGAATCCGGTGTCGCAGGTGTTGGCTTTTTTTTCGAGCGGCGGAAGCCCGACGACGTTTGTGGGCGGCGGGCAGCACGCGGTGATTGGGTGCACGTTACCGAGTGGGCCGCAGGCGGCGGCTGCGCGAACGGCTATGACGCTTGCGGTGAAAGCGCCGGTGGTAGAGCCGAGCGAGTTGCAGCGAGCGGCGGTAGCACGCGATGAGCGGGCTTCGGCTTTGATGGCGCAGCCGGCGGTGCAGGCTGTGGGAGTCGGCGCGAGCCTGGATAATCCGGGTGAGCCGGCGATCGAATTTTTTGTGACGCGGGGGGCATCGCACGCGGGGATTCCAAGCGAGGTGAATGGGATTCGGACGCGGATTGTCGAGGGCGATCTGTTTGCGAGGCGTGGAGCGGAGATCTCGGCGGCGGACAGCGCGACGAATGAAAGGGCGGGAGCGGCGCCGCGGCTGGTGTATGCGATTTCGGCGGCGGAAATGTCGCGGGCTTACATGGTGAAGACGACGCACGCGAAGGATTTGATGAAGATGGCGGGGGTGCAGGGCGTCGGCGTCACGTCGAGCGTGGATTCGCCGGGTGAAGCGGCGCTGATGATCTTTGTGATTCGCGGCGTGACGCATGCGCCGATTCCGGCGGTGATCGATGGGCTGCGGACGCGCGTGCGCGAGTCGAGCCGGTTTAAGGCGGGGAACGGTGGCGCGGAACCGCGGCGTGTGGTTTGTCGCGTGCCGGCGGCGAAGGTTGCTCCCGCGCCTGCGCCTGCGTTGAAACACTGAGCGGTTTCCGCAAATCCTGATTCAATTTTGCGATTCAATTTGGCTGGCTGACTTCGTTGCGTCGATTCCGATAGCGCGGAATCCGTGTGCTAGGCTGTTTACAGGAATTTCAACGCGAAGATTTGGAGGAAGAAGATGGCACACGCGGAGCAGTTTCTGAAGATTGTGAACGACGCGAAGAAGCGGGTGAAAGAGACGAACGTCGCCGATGTGAAGAAGCGGCAAGATGCCGGCGAGAAATTTGTGCTCGTCGATGTGCGAGAAGACAACGAGTGGGCCGCTGGGCATGTGGCAGGGGCGATTCATCTCGGCAAAGGGATTATCGAGCGCGACATCGAGAAGACGGTGACCGATCCTGCCGCGAAAATTATTTTGTATTGCGGAGGCGGGTTTCGCTCCGCGCTGGCTGCGGACAATTTGCAGAAGATGGGTTATACGAACGTCGAGTCGATGGACGGTGGGTGGAAGGGTTGGGTAGGGGCGGGGCTGCCGACGGAAAAGTAGGAAGAAAGTCGACAGTCGATAGTTCAAGGTCGAAAGTAAAATCTGGAACGCGTGCAGCGAATGCTTCAGTTGGGGCGTTCCCACGTTACAAACCGCACCCTCAGAAACCCAGGGTGCGGCACCCTCACCGGCGTGTGCGGTGAAAATAAACGAGCAAAACAAAAAGGGAGCCAGAAACTCTGGCTCCCTTTTCCATTTTTGGGGTGAGTTTAGCGGCGGCTGAAATCGCCGTTGAAGCCGCGGCCGTTGATGCTGATGGATTCGATTTCGTTGCGGTCGTGGTTGAGGAAGATTTCGGCGCGTCCGCGCGCGGGACCCTGGCTTGAGTCGGTGATGCGCATGGTGATGTGGCGGTCGTCGGCCTTCACGATATCGCCGAAGAAAGTGACCTTGAAGTCGCGGGAGCCGGAGAGAGCGACGGCGGTGCGGCCTTCTCTGCTGTTGAACCAGCCGCGCGTCACGTTGTTGGAGCCATAGTTTTGGCCGTTGAAGGTGCCGTGGCCGGAGCTATCCGCCTTCACGCGAGGATAGTCGGTCATCGGCGGGCCGAAGCCGGGACCGGGACCGTATTCGTCGCGGCCATAGCCGCCGCCCGTCGCGAAGATGGCGCGGCAGCCACGATCGACCCACAGGCCGCGATTGTCGACGCCCCACGAGCGGCCTTGCTCGCAGGGTGAGCCGCTGATTTGTTGTTGAATCGTGACCTGCGATCTCGGATCGACTTCGCCGCAATATTTGCGATTGCCGTCGTTGGATTCGCACTTGATGGTGGCGCCGGGGCCGCCCGGTCCGCCGCCCTGGCCGTTGTCGTAGTAATTGTCGCCACCGATGAGGAATTCGGCGCGGCAGCCGCGGTCGACCCAGAGGCCGCGGTCATCAACGCCCCAGGTGCGATCCTGGATGCATTCGGAGCTGCTGATCTGGCGCTGCAGTTGTACCTGGCCGGGATTCGGTGGACCGCAGTGTCTGCGGCCGCCATCGTTGGATTCGCAGGTGATGGTTTGCTGCGCGGGGGTGGCGATGGGGACGAGGAGCGCGGCGAAGACAAAACAGAAGAACAGAATGAACCTGGTTCGCATTTCAGTTCTCTCCTTTACGTACGGCTTTGAAGACATAGATGAAGCTGATGAAGAAAGGGCTTCTGGGTGAGCCCTGCAAACGCGAAGGGTTTCCGTTTGGCGATGGTATCACGGCGGCGGATGGACGCCTCTGAAACGTTGGGTAAATGCAGGATGAGAGTGGTAGTGCGATCGGTGTGAAGAAAAATTGGCTGGGGCGGAAGGATTCGAACCTTCACCATCCTCATTAACAGTGAGGTGTCCTACCGGTTGGACCACGCCCCAGCAGGGGCAAGACGCCGGAAACGCGAGCCAGCAGCACGACAGTGGCCACGCGAGTGCAGGGTGCCTCGGGCCGCCGTCACAGTACGGCACAGAGTTAATTAAAGATAGCACGACCTATGGGTGCACCACGCTAGTAGAAGATTTTATGGGAAGCATTTGCGAACCAAATACCAGTACAGATATCAGGCGAAGACGACTTGGAAGCACGTGAATCCAAAATAACCGAAGGGAAGTCGAGACGAAGAACGAGAACCAAGCGCGCGCGGAGTGAGAACCAAAACGGAACTTCAAATTGAAAAACGAGAGGGGAAAAATCCAAAATGGGACTATATCGGTCCGCGATGTATTCGCAATTTTTCGAAAGTTTTGAACAAACTGAGCTTTTCGCGCGCCATGACTTTATGGAAATGTAACCACAAAATTCGCGGAGAGGTTGCAATCCAGAAAGTTTTGTTGGAAACTCGTCGCGTCAAATTGGACACGGGCTCGCACAACCCGGACTGTAGTTGGTGGACGCCTAGGTATCCGCTCCTTCCCGGAGCGCTCACCTTCAGAGTGCACACATAGAACATGGCGCAGATTTTTCATCGAAGCACAAATTTCATCTCGAGATTCAGTGTCTTTGCAGGCGCGTTTCTGGCGTGCATCGCGCTGACCGGCGTGATGTTCGCGGCGCGTTCTCCGTATCTGACGAATCAGAACGTGGTGCGCGATCAACCGATTCAGTTCAGCCACAAGCATCACGTGGGGGATGACGGAATCGATTGCCGCTATTGCCACACGGGCGTCGAAAGTTCCGCGACGGCCGGCGTGCCGCCGACCAAGACGTGCATGAACTGCCATTCGGTGCTGTTCAACAACGTCGGGTATCTCGAGCCCGTGCGCGAGAGCTATCGCACCGACAAATCGATTCACTGGGTTCGCGTGCACCGACTGGCGGATTACGTTTATTTCAACCACAGCATTCACGTGAACAAGGGCGTCGGCTGCTCGACGTGTCACGGGACCGTGGATCAGATGCCGCTGATTTTCCAGGCGGCGCCCCTGAACATGGGCTGGTGCGTCGACTGCCATCGCAATCCGGAAGCGGTGTTGCGGCCGAAAGATCAAGTGTTCAACATGGAATGGAAAGCGCCGGCAAATCAGGCGGAGTTGGGCGCGCAGTTTGCGCACGAGCGCAAGATTCGCTCGACGGCGGATTTGACCAGTTGCTCGACGTGCCACCGCTAGTTCGGGAGTAGCTCGGCGATTGGCTTTTGTTTTGTGGTCTGTGGTGGGTAAGAAGCAAGTGTTACGCAAGTTTCGAGTCTTACGACGGATGGTATGAGCGACGACGAACGCAAATACTTCGCGATGCACCCGAGCGGTGGGGCTTCTCACGGCGATTCGCACGGGTCTTCTCACGAAAGTGGGGAAGAAGCCGAGCAGCCGCTGACGCCGATTGACCGGCCGCTGGATCTGGCGGCTGTGCGCGCCAAGCTGGGGGCCAAGACGGGCAAGCAATACTGGCGCACGCTCGACGAGCTGGCCGACGACCCGCATTTCGACGAATTGATGCACCGCGAATTTCCGCGGCACGCGTCGGAGTGGGACGAATCGGTCGATCGCCGCAACTTTTTGAAGTTGATGGGCGCTTCGCTGGCGTTTGCCGGACTGGCGGGCTGCAAGTCGAACGAGCAGGAAACCATCATTCCGTACGTAAAGCAGCCGGACGGTATGGTGCTGGGCAAGCCGTTTTATTTCGCGACAGCCATGCCATTTGGCGCCGATGCGATCGGCGTGCTGGTCGAGAGCCACGAGGGAAGGCCGACAAACCTCGCGGGGAACCCGGACCACCCATCGAGTCTCGGCGGCGTGGACGCGATCACGCAGGCTTCGATTTTGAATCTCTACGATCCCGACCGCGCCAAGACGGTGTCGTTCGCCGGTTCGCTGCGGACCTGGTCGGAATTCGCTCAGGCAGCGCAGGCCGCCGCCGCAGATATCAAAGCCGCGAGCGGCGCGGGCTTCCGTATTTTGACGGGCACGATCACATCGCCGACAATTGCCGAACAACTGCAAGGAATTCTGAAGCTCTACCCGCAGGCGAAGTGGCATCAGTGGGAGTCGGGCATCAGCGACGGCGTGCGTGAAGGCGGCAAGCTGGCCTTCGGCCGCTACGTCAATACGGTGTACCGCCCCGAGCGCGCCGAAGTGATTCTGTCGCTCGATTCCGATTTCCTCGCAAGCGGCCCCGGGCACATTCGCTACATGAAGCAGTTTTACCGCCGGCGCAAGCTCGACACCGATCCCGGTGTGGAGCGTGTGGGCGGCGAGATGAACCGGCTGTACGTGGTCGAGCCGACGCCGACGGTTACCGGTGCAAGCGCGGATCATCGATTGCCGCTACGTGCTTCACAGATCGACGCGTTCGCGCGCGCCCTTGCGGCGAAGCTGGGAGTCGGCGCAGCCGAGAATGCGGCAACGCTTCCGCCCGCGGCAGAAAAGTGGCTCGAAGGCGTTGCGAAGAATTTGCAGGGGCACCGCGGCAGTTCGTTGGTGATCGCAGGCGAGCAGCAGTCGCCCGAAGTGCACGCGATCGTGCACGCGATCAATGCTTCGCTGAGCAACGTCAGCAACACGTTGTATTACACAGATCCGGTCGAAGCGAACCCAGTGAGCTACATCGAATCGCTGCGCGAGCTGTGTGCCGACATGGACGCGGGCAAAGTCGATACGCTGCTGATGATCGGCGTGAACCCGGTGTACGACGCGCCGCACGATTTCGATTTCACGAGCAAGCTGCGCAAAGTACGCAACACGGTGCAGCTCAGCACGCATTTTGACGAGACCGCGCAATACGTGAAATGGCACGTCGGCGAATCGCACTACCTCGAAAGCTGGGGCGATGCGCGCGCGTTCGACGGTACCGTAAGCGTCATTCAGCCGCTGATTGCGCCGCTGTATTACACGCGTTCGGCGCACGATGTGATCGCGGCGTTCAGCGACAAGCCGGGAATTTCGGCGTACGACGCTCTACGCGACCGGCTGAAGGCATTGAATCCTGGCGGCGATTTCGAGAAGTTCTGGCGCAAGACGCTCAATGATGGCTTGATCGCGAACTCGGCGTTTGCGCCGATCAACGTCAGCGCCAAAGTGAATATCGCGAGCCTTCCGGCACCGAAAGCTGCCGCCGGCGAAGCGCTTGAGTTTATTTTCCGGCCCGACCCGAGCATCTACGACGGGCGCTATGCCAACAACGGCTGGCTCCAGGAATTGCCGAAGCCGGTGACGAAACTGACCTGGGACAACGCGGCACTGGTCAGCCCGAAGACGTCGGAAGGCATGGGCCTGACGCACAAGGTCGCAGCCCGCGGCGGCGAGCACGGACAGATTATTTCGCCGCTCATCGACATCGCGCTTTCGAACAGCAAGGTCACCGCAGCTTCGTGGACGCTGCCCGGCCAGGCCGACGGAGTCGTCGTTCTGCCGCTGGGTTATGGGCGACAGTTCGCGGGCTATTCCGGCACGAACAAGGGATTCAACGCCAACATGGTGCGCGTCTCGACCGCGATGTGGGTTGCGAGCGGCGGCAAGATCACCAAGACCGGCGACGAATATCCGCTGGCCTGCACGCAGTATCACTTCAATATGGAAGGCCGCAAGATTCTGAGCGCAGGTACGCTCGAGGAATACAAGAAGAATCCTGCGTTCCCGCACGAGGGCGACGAAACGCCGCCGCGAGAAAACTCGCTCTATAAGGAATTCGCGTATCCCGGCTACGCCTGGGGCATGGCGATCGATCTGAAGAATTGCAACGGCTGCAACGCCTGCGTCGTCGCTTGCGGCGCGGAAAACAACATCGCGATCGTCGGCAAAGATCAGGTGATGCGCGGCCGCGAAATGCACTGGATCCGCGTCGACCGCTACTACATGGCGGAGACGAGCACCAACGACTTGAGCACGAATGAGGGCGACGTTCTCGCGAATCCCGAGACGTACTTTCAGCCGGTGCCGTGCCAGCAGTGCGAAAACGCGCCGTGCGAGCAGGTTTGCCCGGTGGGCGCGACGGTGCATAGCTCCGAAGGCCTGAACGACATGGTCTACAACCGCTGCATCGGCACGCGGTATTGCTCGAACAACTGCCCGTACAAGGTGCGCCGCTTCAATTTCTTGCGCTTCCAGGATTGGGAGACGCCTTCGCTCAAGCTGGTGCGCAATCCCGAAGTCACGGTGCGCAGCCGCGGAGTCATGGAGAAGTGCACGTACTGCGTGCAGCGCATCAACCTCGCGCGCATCGAGGCGGAAAAGCAGAATCGCCCGATCGCCGACGGCGAAATTGTTACGGCGTGCGAAGCGGCGTGCCCGTCCGAAGCCATTGTATTCGGCAACGCCAACGACCCGAACAGCCGCGTCGCCAAGCTGAAAGCGCAGCAGCGCAACTACTCGATTCTCGGTGAGCTGAACTCGCGACCGCGCACGACGTACCTGGCCTCAGTGCGCAATCCGAACCCGGAGATGGATAAGGCATGAGCGCCAACCAGCCTCCCGTCAATTCGCCCGAAATTCGCCGCTTACCGCGCGTGCTTGAGCCGGGGCACGACTACGCCACGGTTACGGACAAGATCGCGTCGATCGTACTGACGCGGCCGATATCGCTCGGCTGGCTCGCGGGATTCGGCCTGGCATTTTCGGTCGTAATGATGCTCAACGTGGCCGTCGCCTGGCTGATCATCAAGGGCGTCGGCATCTGGTCGATCAACATTCCGGTCGGCTGGGGCTTCGCGATCGTCAACTTCGTCTGGTGGATCGGTATCGGTCACGCCGGCACGCTGATTTCCGCGATTTTGTTCTTGTTGAATCAGAAGTGGCGCACGTCGATCAATCGATTCGCCGAGGCGATGACGTTGTTCGCGGTTGCCTGCGCGGGCTTGTTTCCGCTGATCCACACCGGGCGTCCGTGGATGGCGTACTACATGTTCCCCTACCCGAGCACGATGGGGATCTGGCCGCAGTTCCGCAGTCCGCTGATCTGGGACGTGTTCGCGGTATCGACATACGGTACGGTTTCGCTGCTGTTCTGGTTCGTCGGTTTGATTCCCGACCTGGCAACGCTCCGCGATCACGCGATCGGCAAGCCCAAGCAGATCATCTACGGCATGCTGGCGCTGGGATGGCGCGGTTCGGCGCGTCACTGGCACCGCTATCAATCGGCGTACCTGCTGCTCGCGGGCTTAGCTACGCCCCTCGTGCTTTCGGTGCACACGGTCGTGAGCTTCGACTTCGCGATCGCCATCGTACCCGGCTGGCACACAACGATCTTCCCGCCATACTTCGTCGCCGGCGCCATCTATTCCGGATTCGCGATGGTACTCACGATTGCGATTCCGCTGCGCGCTGCCTACGGCCTGCAAGATTTCATCACCATGCGGCACCTCGAGAACATGGCGAAGGTCATGCTGGCCACGGGTTTGATCGTGGCTTATGGCTACTTCTTCGAGTTTTTCTTGTCGCTATACAGCGGCCAGAAGTTCGACGTCTTCCTTGTGCATCAGCGGTTGCACGGCCCGTACAACTACTATTATTTCGCGCTGATCCTCTGCAATATCCTGACGCCGCAGCTGCTGTGGTTCCAGAAGGTGCGGACCAACGTCGCGGTATTGTTCGTTATGTCGCTGGTGATCAACACCGGAATGTGGCTCGAGCGGTTCGTAATCGTCGTCATCAGCCTGGCGCGCGACTTCATGCCGTCGGCCTGGGGCCGTTACTCGGCGACCGTTTGGGATTACGCCACGTTTGTCGGAACGCTCGGCCTGTTCACGATGCTGCTGTTCCTGTTCGTGCGCGTCCTGCCCGCTATCTCGATTGCGGAAATGCGTGAACTGGTGCACCAGACGTCGGAGGAGCACGAATGATCGAGCATCGCTCACACACGTACGGCGTGCTGGGTGAGTTCGACACCGAGCATCAGTTGTGTCACGCGGCGCGTGCCGCGCGCGAAGCCGGCTGGGTGCATATCGAAGGCTACACGCCGTTCCCGGTCGAGGCGCTTTCCGACGCGCTTGGCTTGAAGCGCAACAAAGTGCCGCTCGTCACGCTTATCGGCGGGCTCATCGGCGGGCTCGGCGGCTTCTACTTTCAATATTGGTGCAATGTTTATTCGTATCCGATGAACATCGGCGGTCGTCCGCTGAACAGCTGGCCGGCGTTCATCCCGGTCACGTTTGAGCTGACCGTGCTGGGAGCGTCGCTCGCCGCTGTCTTTGGCATGCTGGCGCTCAACGGTTTGCCCGAGCCGTATCACCCGCTCTTCAACATCGACCGCTTTGTGAAGCATGCGACCACCGACAAGTTTTTCCTTTGCATCGAGGCGCGCGACAAGAAATTTAACGTCGAAGACGCGAAGCGCTTCTTTGAGGGCGTGCACGCGACAAATGTCAGCGAGGTGCAGGATGATTAAGCCTGCCCGCATCGCACTGTGCGCTGTTGCGCTTTCGGCGCTGCTCGGCGGATGCAGCCTCAAGCAGGACATGGCGCTGCAGCCGAAGAATCGCCCGCTCTCTCCATCGGACTTTTTTACCGACGGCCGCTCCGAGCGCCCGATCCTCGAGAATACGGTGCGCCGCGGCGCGCTGGCCGATGATGCGCTGACGATCCCGAAAGAATCGAATGCGTTCCCGTTGCCCATAAATCAGGAGCTGCTTGAGCGCGGTGAAGGGCGTTTTAAAATTTTCTGCACGCCGTGCCACGGCTTGCAGGGCGATGGCAACGGCATGGTGGCGATGCGCGGCATGAAGCATCCGCCGACATACCACCAGACGCGGCTGCGTGAAGCGCCGAACGGATATTTTTACGACGTGATCACGAACGGCTTCGGCGCAATGTTGGGATATTCCGCGCAGATTCCGCCGCGTGACCGCTGGGCAATCATCGCGTACGTGCGCGCTTTGCAGTTGAGCCGCAACGCCAAGATTTCGGAGTTGCCGGCCAGCTTGCGCGAAGAGCTGGCGCATCCTCATCCAGCCGCGCCGGCCAAGAGCGAAGGAGTGAAGGAATGACCGCGCAGGATTTCAAGGCGCCCGAAAGCGTCAGCCGCCTGCAGCAGCGCGCGCTCATCGTCGGAATTATCGGCGTCGTGCTCTGCATCATCGGCTACGTCAAAGCGCCTCAGAGCATGCTGCAGTCGTATTTGATGGCGTTCCTGCTGGTACTTGGTCTGTCGCTCGGATCGCTCGGCCTGCTGATGCTTCAGCATTTGACCAGCGGGTACTGGGGTATTGTGATTCGACGTCCGCTCGAGTCGGCGACGCGCGCGCTTCCGTTCTTGTTCATTCTTTTCGCGCCCCTCTTCTTCGGATTCCGTTCTTTGTACGGCGCCTGGTTAAACGCGCCGCCGCCGGGGCACGAGGGTGCGTTATCGGATTTTCAGCAACACTATCTGACGCCGGGTTGGTTCCACGTTCGCGCGATCGCCTACTTCGTGGTGTGGATTCTGTTGATGTGGGCCTTTAACGCATGGTCTCGCCGTCAGGACGTGGATCGCGATGATCGCGCGCTGCGCCGTAATCTCAAGATGCTGGCCGGCCCGGGTATCATTCTTTATGTGTTCGCGATGTCGTTTGCCGCCATCGACTGGGTGATGTCTCTCTCTCCCCACTGGGCGTCAACGATCTACGGTTTTATCTATGTGGCCGGGCAGCTGATTTCATCGATGGCGTTGATGATTTGCGTGGTCGTGCTGTTGTCGCGTGCTCCGGTATTCGCCGGAGTACTCAAGACGCGCTATCTGCACGATTGCGGCAAGTTGCTGCTGGCCTTCGTGATGCTGTGGGCATATTTCAGCTTTTCGCAGTTGTTGATTATCTGGTCGGGAAACGCGCCCGATGAGATCAGCTTCTATCGTTCCCGGTTGTACGGGGAATGGGGATATGTCTCGATCCTCATCGTCATTTTCCATTTCTTTGTTCCATTTTTCTTGTTGTTGTCGCGTGATTTGAAACGGAATCCCTCGACGCTGCCAAAAATCGCAGCGTTGTTGATCTTCATGCGCTTGGTTGACTTGTATTGGTACAGCAGGCCCGAGTTCACGCCGAGCGCGCTTCCAACGATTTGGGATCTGGCGGCTGCACTGGCGCTGGGCGGTTTGTGGCTTTTCGTCTTCGCGTGGCAATTGCAGAAGATGCCGCTTTTGCCCTTGGGTGAGCCCAAGCTCGAGGACTTCCTGGAGCCCCATGAGCACTGATATGCATCACAGCGCCGCGGGCGAATTGCCGCGGAACGATGACG
The DNA here is from genome assembly GCA_036266605.1 of Candidatus Acidiferrum sp. Classification (GTDB taxonomy): domain Bacteria; phylum Acidobacteriota; class Terriglobia; order Acidiferrales; family UBA7541; genus Acidiferrum. The sequence continues at coordinate 11,411 of DATAMU010000626.1, forward strand.
TCTCCTACGAGCCGGCCGACGTCCATCCGGCAACGATCTACTGGTATCTGGGCGGGTTGGCCGTTGCCGTCGTTCTTTCTTATGTCATCTGCATCTTCGTGCTGCGCGTAACGACCAAGATTGCGCAGGATTACGATACGCCGCCGCCGGCCGTCCGCGAACAGATGGGCGCCTCGTACGATGCGTTGCCGCCGGAGCCGCGACTCCAGGGCGTTCCTGGGCACCCCGAGGACCCGCAAGCCGATTTGCGCGTCAAGATAGCCGCCGACGAAGCGGCCAACAAGACGACCGGCTGGGTCGATCAGAGCGCGGGGATCGCGCAGATTCCGGTTTCCGAAGCGATGAAAATCATCGCTGAAAAGGGTTTGCCGGGGACACCGGCCTCGGTGGAGAAGAAGTAGGGATGAAGCAAGTTCACGCCATTTCGAATTGGGTTGCGGCTCTGGCACTGGCTTTGTTGTTCGCCGGTAGCTCGCGTGTTTGCGCGCAGGCCGTACCCAGCGACACCGGCACGCCCTCCAGCGGGCTTCCCATCGCGCTGCGCAATGTCGGCTTCGAGCCGCCGCTCAATGGCCAGATTCCGCTCGCGTTGCATTTCAAGGATGAAGCGGGCCGCGACGTTGCCTTGGGCGACTATTTTCACGGCAAGCCGGTGGTTCTCGCGCTGGTCTATTACGGCTGCCCGATGCTTTGCAATCAGGTGGAGCAAGGCGTGGTCGGCTCGCTGAAGATGCTTTCGTTCAATCCCGGCACCGACTATGAAGTCGTGTTCGTGAGTTTCGATTCGCGCGAATCGGCCGACATGGCGGCGCAAAAGAAAACGTCGGCGCTTGGGCACTTCGGCCGTCCGCAGACAGCCGGCGGCTGGCACTTTTTGACCGGCACGCAAGATTCGATCGACGCGATCACGCAGGCGGCGAATTTCCGCTATTCATTCGACGCGAAGACAAACATTTTCGCGCATGCGAGCGGCATTCTGTTGCTGACGCCCGACGGGCGCATTTCGCGCTACTTCTACGGCGTCGAGTATCCGTCGCGCGATATGCGACTCGGCCTGGTGGACGCTTCAGCAGGAAAGATCGGGAGTCCGATCGATCATCTTTTGTTGTACTGCTTCCAGTACGATCCATCGGCTGCGCGATACAGCGCCACGATTCTTCGCATCGTCCGCATCGGCGGGCTGTTCACGATTTTCACGATTGTCGCGGGGATCTTGATCTTCCGGCGTCGCGATCACGCGCTCGATTCGAAAGCGCAAGGAGCACACTAGAGCCGTGCAGTCGCAACTACCACTGTATCCGGAGCAGGCGTCAAACTTCGCACCCAGCGTAGACGCCCTGATGGTTTACATCACCGCGATCTGCCTTTTTTTCGCCGTGGCAATCACCGTTGTAGTCATTTATTTCTTCTTCAAATACAAACGCAAAACCCCGGGTGAAGTCGGCGTTCCCATTCATGGCGACATGCGGCTTGAAACGATCTGGCTTGTCGTGCCGCTGCTGCTGTCGCTTACTATGTTTGCTGGTGGCGCCGTGATTTACGTCGATTACCGGCGCGCCCCACTCGATACGCTCGACATCTATGTGATCGGTAAGCAATGGATGTGGAAGTCGCAGCAGCCTACAGGCCTGCGCGAGATCAACGAACTGCATGTCCCCGTCGGGCGCAACGTAAAGCTGATTCTGGCCAGCGAAGACGTCATTCACAATTTTTCGATTCCCGATTTTCGCGTGAAAATGGACGTCGTGCCGGGGCACTACAACACGATGTGGTTCCGTCCGACGAAACCCGGCCGCTATCACTTTTTCTGCTCTCAGTATTGCGGCACAAACCACGCACTGATGGGTGGATGGGTCACCGTCATGGAACCATCCGACTACGAAGCGTGGCTCTCGGGTTCATCGACGGCCGACACGAATCCGGTCGTGGCTGGTGAAAAACTCTTTACCGAAAAGGCTTGCGCCACCTGTCATTTGCCCGACGGTAAAGGCCGCGCTCCCTCACTGAACGGTGTGTACGAGGGCAAGGTTGCATTGGCGGACGGCTCGACCGTTACCGCCGATGATGCCTACCTGCGCGAGTCGATCCTGGCGCCGAATGCGAAAATCGTTGCCGGATTCCAGCCCCTGATGCCTACGTTCCAGGGTCAGCTCACCGAGGAAGAAATCCTGGCGCTTACGGCATATGTTAAGTCATTGCAGTCGCAGCCGGTTCCCGCCACAGGCGCGGGGGTTGCGCCGGCAGGGAAGAAATAGCCATGAGTACGTCGAATAATCTAGCTGCACCACCATCGAACTCGGGCGGGTACGAAATGCCGCGCGAGCATTATCTGAACGCCACCTACGGAATCCGTTCGTGGCTGCTGACTACGGACCACAAGCGCATCGCGCTGCTCTACCTCGTGTCGGTCACATTCTTCTTCTTTATCGGCGGGACGTTCGCCTCTCTAATTCGTATCCATTTGCTGACGCCGGGCGGCTACCTGGTCACGCCGGAAACGTACAACAAGCTTTTCACCATGCACGGCGTGGCGATGATTTTCTTCTTTCTGATTCCGTCGATTCCGGCGGTGCTCGGGAACTTCCTGATTCCAATGATGATCGGCGCCAAAGACTTGGCGTTTCCGAAAATCAACCTGCTGAGCTGGTACATCTACCTGGTCGGCGGATGCTTTGTCCTCTACTCGTTCGCGACTGGCGGTCTAGATACCGGTTGGACCTTTTACACGCCGCTGAGCAGCGTTTATTCCAACTCCGCGGTGACACCGGCTGTCATCGGTATCTTTATCAACGGATTCTCGTCGATTCTCACCGGCCTCAACTTCATCGTCACGGTTCACACGATGCGTGCGCCAGGGATGACCTGGTTCCGGCTGCCACTCTTTGTTTGGGCGCATTACGCGACGAGCATCATCTTCATCCTCGGTACCCCGGTTATCGCGATCACCCTCTTGCTCGCAGGGCTCGAGCGCATGCTTCACCTCGGGTTCTTCAACCCGGTGCTAGGCGGCGATCCGATCCTCTTCCAGCACCTATTCTGGTTCTATTCGCATCCGGCCGTGTACATCATGATTTTGCCGGCGATGGGTGTGATCTCCGAGATCATCCCCACGTTCGCGCGCAAGCCGATTTTTGGCTACAGTTTCATCGCCGGCTCGAGTATCGCGATCGCGGTCATCGGTTTCTTCGTCTGGGCCCACCACATGTTCCTGACCGGCGAATCGGCCTACGCCGCGCTAACCTTCTCGTTCCTCAGCTATCTGGTCGCGATTCCTTCGGCGGTTAAGACGTTCAACTGGACATCCACGCTCTATAAAGGTTCGATCTCGTGGGAAACGCCGATGCTGTATGGCCTCGGCTTCATTGGCCTGTTTCTCATCGGCGGCTTGACCGGCTTATTCCTCGCTT
>DATAMU010000627.1:0-6214 GCA_036266605.1 Candidatus Acidiferrum sp.
GAATCCCGAAACAATCATCGCGCCCGTTTGCGAGCCGTCGGCGGTCTCGGTGTCCGAAGTCGCGATGCTGACTTTGCCTCCGCCATCGAGAATCGCATTCATCGCCTTGAAGCTCGCGTTCGACGAGCGGCTCACAACAAACGTTCCGCCGCTTCCGTCAACGCTAACGCTGGGCGCTGCATATTGATCGAGCTTCTTCAGCGATGCGCGCTCCTGCGCGCTCACCGGCTCGAGCACCGGCGCGACGAGCACGCCCATCTGCATCGGCAACGTCCACCCCGTCACGTCGTAAGGCAACTTCGGCGGCGAACTCGGCGTCTCGCGCAAATCCGGATAATGCTGCGCGTCAAATAATTCTTTGACGAGCGGCGAAAATGGCTGGTCCATCAAAATTACCCAGGCGCCTGCTGCATACTCGCGCCCGTTCGCATGAAACGGTTTTGTCGCTTGCTGCACTTCGATTCCGTTGATCATCATCTTCTGCACGAGCACAGACGCCTCGTACAAATCGCGCTGCTCCAGCGGCACGACGTACGCGTACGGCGGCTCCTTCGTGAACTTCTTCGCGTTGTCGATAGCGGCTTGATAGCGATTGAACAAAAACTCTTCGTGATATTTCGCCGCTGTGTCGAGCACTGCCATCGACGCGCCTTCCATGTAATTCACGGCATCGCGCAAACGCCACCAACCTCCGCGCCACGGGCTGCTGTAAAAAACTTCGGAGGTGAGCTGACGCCGCTCCTTCGGAAATTCATCGACGGGATAAAAGCGCGGCGTCGCGTAGCGGAACAAGGCCGTCTCGGTGAAGAAGGCGACGCTGTTGCGAAAAATGTGCGTGAAGTCGAGAAAGCCGGGATACCAATTGTCGAAGCCGATGCGATTCGCGGCACCGGGCATGCCGTGCTCGTCGAGATAAACGGAGATGTCGGTGCCGAGAGCGTTCAGCCAGCGCGCCATCAGCGGATGAATGTTCGACGAAATCGGTTCGACAAACGGCGGAACGAAAATGCGCGTCGGGAATGGCGCCGTCTGGTGATGGCAGTAAAAAATCACCGGATCCCATTCGAGTTCCGTGCGCGTCACGTCCTGCGACTCGATCATGTTGTTCATGTATCCGTCGCGATTGTTGTCGTGGCCGACGTATTCCTGCCAGAGGTCGGGAAGCGGGCTGACTTCAAAGGACGTGCCGACGTTTTGGCGATACCACGCAACGACTTCGTTCTGGCCGTCAGGATTCAGCGTCGGCCAGAGCATGAGGATGACGTTGTTGAGGATGGCATCGACTTCGGGGTCGTTCTGCGAGGAGACGAGCTTGTAGGCGAGCACGATCGACTGCTGCGCGCCGGCAACTTCGGTGGAGTGCAGTCCGCCGTCGATATGCACGATCGCTTTGCCTTGCTTCGCAAGCGCGTGCGCTTCGTCGGGCGTCAGGCCGCGGCCATCGGCGAGTTTCTTCTCGATGTCTTTGTATTTGTCCAGAGCGGCGAGATTTTCGGGCGACGAAATAATCGCGATTTCCCAATCGAGGCCGCGCGTGGTCTTGCCTACATTGATGATTTTGATGCGGTTCGAGCTGGCGGCGAGTTTGTGAAAGTATTCGCGCGATTCGTCATAGTTGGCGAGGTAAAAATCATCGCCGGGCTTGTGGCCGAGCACCGATTCCGGCGTCGGCACGTTGGGCGAAGGATTTACGGTTGGAGCGACTTGCGCTTTGGTGGGGGCAAGGAAGCAGAACGAAAGGACAGCGCTGGCGAGCAGCGCCCATCTTGTTTTTGTCGGCATGCCGGGAGCATATAGCTCGCGTTTCGGAAAGTAAACATGCCGCAAAAACATTCACAGCGCAGAAAATCGCGGCCCATCCGTGTAGGGGCGCGGCACTGCTGCGCCCCGGCTTGGCACGATTTCCGACGCACCACAGGCTCGATTCTATCGACGTCAGATGCCGCTAAACAATTTTGTCTTTGGAATAGCAGATCGATTCGAGATTGCATTCGGTGCACCGCGGTTTGCGCGCGATGCAGACGCGGCGGCCGTGCCAGATCAGTTGGTGGGAGAACTTGATCCAGGAATCCTGTGGAATGATTTTGATGAGGTCCTGCTCGATTTTCTTCGGGTCTTCGTGTTTGGTGAGATCGAGACGGCGCGAGAGACGCATCACATGCGTGTCAACAACGACTCCGCTGGCGATCCCGTAGCCTGAGCCGAGAACGACGTTGCCGGTTTTTCGCGCAACGCCAGGTAGCGTCAGGATTTCGTCCATCGTCTTCGGAACTTCGCCTTTGAAATTTTCGAGGATGCCTTTGCTGGCGCCCATGATTGATTTTGTTTTGTTGCGGAAAAAACCGGTTGGGCGGATTTCCTGCTCGAGTTCTTTCGGATCGGCGTAGGCGAAATCTTTTGGTGTTTTGTATTTTTGATAGAGCGTCTTTGTGACTTCATTTACACGCACATCGGTGCATTGCGCCGACAAGATCGTCGAGATCAGCAATTGGAACGGGTTTTCGTGTTTCAGTTCACAGGTTGCTTCGGGATAGGCCTCGTCGAGCTTCTGAAGAATTGCAGAGACACGTTTTGGATCAGTTCCGTCGCCAACTTTTTTTGCGACTTTCTTTTCCTGCTTCGACTTCTTCGCAGTCGAGCCGATGACAGCTTTCGACGGCTTCGCGGGTTTACTCTTCTTCGCGTTTTTGCTCTTCGGTGACATCGCGCGAGTATATCAAACGGCGTGGTGCTCGCAGTTTCGTGGCTACGGCGCGATCGTCGTCGTCATTGGGGTAGGGTTAAATCTAAATCCGCACCCTCTAAAACCTGAGGGTGCGGCACCCAAAGCCGTACATTGCTACGTCAAATGCGGGAGCAGAGCGAGGAGGCGGCGGAAGGCTTTGCCGCGGTGGCTGTGTTGGTTTTTTTCTTCGCGCGAGAGTTCGGAGAATGATTTATTTAGCTCGGTGAAATGGAATACGGGGTCGTAGCCGAAACCACCGGTGCCGGCTGGCGATTCGAGAATCGATCCGTCGGCGCGCGCGCTGACGATGGCTTCGGCGCCGCGGTTGCCTACGAGCGCGATTACGCAGACGAAGTGTGCGGCTCGTTCTTCGCCAGTCTTGCCGCGCAGCTCATTTAACAATTTTTCGTTGCGTTGTGTGCTGGTTGCGTTTGGTCCGGCGTATCGCGCGGATTTAACGCCGGGAGCGCCGCCGAGCGCGGGCACGACCAGGCCGGAGTCGTCGGCGAAGACGAAAGAGCTCTTGTCCAGGCCGCCGATTTGTTCGGCCCACAGCTGCGAATAGTGCAGCGCCTTCCCAAGAGCATTTTCGGCGAATGTCGGCGCGGTCTCGTCGAACTCGGGCATTGCGGCGAAGCCGGGAATCAACGCGAATTCGATCCCATCGAACTCGGCGGCGATCGACAAACCGCCGGCAGGGGTGCCGGCGCTACTCACGGCTAGTGTGGAGCGGGTCCAGTCGGCGAGGGCGCGGAACTCGTCCAGCTTGCCGGGATTCGATGACGCGAGATACAGCTTAACGGGAGCGCGCACTGAACTTCACTGGCAGGACTGCGCGTTGTTCGTCGTTGAGGCGGCGGATGCCGGCGGCGGCGAGCGCGAGCAGGTCCTGCATTTCGCTTCCGGTGAAAGGACGGCCTTCGGCGGTGGCTTGAATTTCGACGAAGTGGCCGCTGCCGGTCATGACGACATTCATGTCCACTTCAGCGCGCGAATCTTCTTCGTAGGCGAGATCGAGAAGTGCTTTGTCTTCGACGATGCCGACGCTCGTTGCCGCGACGGTGTCGATCAGCGGCGAGCTGCGCCAGATTCCGGCGGCGGTCATGCGCTCGAACGCGAGCGCGAGCGCGACGAATGCGCCGGTGATCGAAGCGGTGCGCGTGCCGCCATCGGCTTGAATCACGTCACAGTCGATGAAAACGGTGCGCTCACCCATCGCTTCGGTGTCGGTGACCGCGCGGAGCGAGCGTCCGATGAGACGCTGAATTTCTACGGTGCGGCCGGTTTGTTTTCCGCGTGCCGCTTCGCGCGGAGTGCGTTCTTCGGTTGCGCGGGGCAACATGCCGTATTCGCTGGTGACCCAGCCTTTGCCGCTGCCTTTGAGAAATCCAGGGACGCCATCGTCCACCGAAGCGGTGCAGATCACGCGCGTGTTGCCGAGCTCCATCAGCACGCTACCTTCGGCCGTCGAAATAAAATCCGGCGTGATTTTCACGCTTCGCATCTGGTCGGCGTTGCGCCCGTCAACCCGCATTTTGCCTCCGTGAAAATGCAAGAGCTGAGCTGCGATGGAAGACAGGCACGGCGTGCCGTGCCCCTACTGCGGCGTATTGAGAGATCGTGTTCATGGATTCTTGGCAGGTGGCGTCAGTTTGCCGGGGGCGGAACCGGGTGTCAACTTCTGTGACGGGGCGATCGGCTTCTTCGCGCCGACGATGCTTGAAGCACCGGCACCGCCCTTTAGAGGCGGCGCAAGTGGATTCGTAGAATCCGGTATTGCCCCCTTTGATTTTTGTATTGGTGCGCTCTGCGGCATCGGCGTGGCTTTTGCGTTCACCAAAAATGTGCGGGTCAGATCAAGATGACCGGCGAGTGTGTCCACTTCCTGGCCGTGAATCAGAATTTTCAGCCACTTCACTTGAGGAACGTTGGCTTCGAGCGTCTTCGCAATCGAATCGACGGCCATTTGTTCGCTTTGAATTCCGGAAGGCGTCGAAGTTGCCATCGCTTCCGAAAAATCGGCGACGGCGGTGCCGTCGGGCAGCATGTAGAACGCGAGCAAGACTGCGTCGGGAGGCAGCGTGCGCAGTTCGGCATCGATCGGACCTGCGAGCAACGTGTTGAGGACTTGTTTCCCGCGCGGCGCCGGGTCCATCGCGAGCGGAAGGTCTACGTTCACAGGCATCAAGGAGCCATCGCGTGCGCCCGCGGACCAATACATCCTCGCCTTCGCCACTGGACCGTTAGGGTTCGTCGGAGACGGCTGCGTCAGTTCGCGGCGGGCTTGCTCTTCGCTGACGGTCGGGACATCCTTCGCTTGATGCAAGCGGCGGCGCAGAACGGGAACGTAAAGCGCCGCGATGAAGACCGCGATGGCGAGCATGACGATCAGATAGGCGCGCCACCTGGGATTCATCGGAGTGTTCGTCGGTTCGTTCACGGGCGGTCACCTGGATTGACGGCGGCGACGACGTAGAGCGGACGGAAGCCGGAGCAGCCGCGGGCGATGGCGTCGGCGATGCCGGGCGCCATGCGATCCAGAATGTTGCGATCGTCAACGGAGACGCTGGCGATTTCGACGGCAATGGCGGGGGCGGCCGTCGTGCGCAATTGGCGGACGGCGGCGGCTTGCGCGTTGAGCGGCGAGCCTTTGAAACGCTGCGAGAGGAAACCTTGCACCATGTCGCCCAAGCGCCGGCTGAGCGGAAGAAAGGGAGCTTGCGCGCGGTCCCACGGGATCAGGCCGTTTGTGTCGGGAGCGGATGGCAGGTCGCTCATGACGTAGACACGGGCGGTGCCGGGGAGACCGGTCGAGCCGACGTGGATGGAGACGAAGACGGCGCCGCGTTGCGCGTTGGCCATGGCGGAGCGATCGTCGAAGCTGGGATTTTCGTTTCCCTGGCGCGTTTGAAACACCTGGAATCCGTTTTGTTCGAGAGCGATTTTTACCTGGGCGGCGAAGTAGAGATTTAAGTCGCTCTCGCGGATGCCGGAGGCGCCGCGTGCGCCGAGGTCGGTGCCACCGTGGGCGGCGTCGAGAATGACGATGCTGGAACTTTGGCGCTGCGCTTGTGCGGCCGACTGCGCGGATTGCGATGCTGCCGCAGTGGCAGCTTGCGGTGCGGGCGATGCAACGCTTGATGGCTGCGCTGACGTTGGAGCTGCCGGAGCTTGGTGCGCGTGAGCGATGAATGTTGTCGTGCCGAGGGCTGCGATCGCTGTGACAGTCAGAACTGCTCGGTTCGCGATTCGCCGCGTGGTGCGGACGCGAATCGTTTCGTCGATCGAAATTGCTCTCGGGGAGTTGATCGGCACATCGAGAAGAATAACAAAACGCATTGTGAATCATGGTTGTGCGAATCGTTGGTCGATGCGAAAGAGGGACGGGCGCTTCAGTGCGAGACGATTGGGCAAATCGGGATGTATGTAAGGTTGAGATCCTTCGCTTCGCTCAGGATGACCACGCTGGTGAGTAAGATGACTGTGTGC
>DATAMU010000628.1:0-7812 GCA_036266605.1 Candidatus Acidiferrum sp.
AAAATGCCGCCCAATCGGGCGGCATTTTTGTTTCGGAGTCTGTGCTCTTCCAATTTCCGATTTCTAATTTCCAGTTTCCGCTCCTACGCCCCCGCCTCGTTCGGCGGCCTCAAGTACGCCGCCCCATGCCTGTAAAGCCCAGCCGACGGAATCACCTGTGAAAACACAATCCGAATCGGCACAAAAATCGCCGCGCTTCCCGGCGTGAACGGCACCGCCACCTCAACGCGCGACCCTTCTTCATACTGATTCCGGCTGCGAAAACTCAGCCCGCCCTTCGACAAATCCTCGCAAACCGCCACTTCTTCCGCGAATCCCCGCCGCCGAATGCACGCCAATACGCGGGCTTTCACACGGGTCCGATTCCGCCGCGGAAACACCCGTTCGTCTCCATTGCTGACAGCGCCAGTCTCGGTGGAAGATTCCTGTTGCGCCTCGTTCCAGATCGACGGCGAATCGCAATGCGTGCAAACGCGCGCCACGCATTTCCGCACCTCAAACGATTTCACTTCCGGCTCGTTCAAATACACCACTTCGCGCCGCTGGCAAAAACTGCATTCCATCAGTAGCCGCGCCAGCGCCTCTGGCGCGCTCTGTGGTGTCGGGAAGTCAATGTCCCAGAAATCCGCTCGCGGGTCCAAAATCGCGATCGCATACAAATATCCGTCGCCGTCCTGATCGATCTCCGCCACAATCCGCGCCCGCGCCGTTTTCCAGTGGTCGCCTTCGCGCTGCCGCCGGATCGTCAGCTCCTGCCCGGTAAAAAGCTTCTCCCTCAGACGCAGCACGCCGCCGTTGCGGCTCACCAGCATCGTTTCGGCCTTCTGTTTCGTTTCCGTGCCGTTTCCGTTCGCCCACGACGCTTCCACGGGCATACGGAAACTCACACGGTCGCTTTGCCGAAGGCCTTCGGGTCGCATAGTCTCGCTTCGTTCGGTTGATTCGCTGGCATTTTCAGCGTAACACGCGTCAATTTCGGGTTGTTGTGGCATCCGCCCGCCTTTGTCGTTAGGACTAATAACATCGAGGCTTTCACAAAAGGACAGCCGATGCGCCGTTTTGATGCGCCTTTTGAGGCCAAAGTCCCGCTTCGGGGGCGCAGCACTCAACCCCACCGTTATTAATCTTTTGGCGGTCGGAGCCGATGGAATGTATCGTGTCCGGCCGTCATCCGCGTCAAAATAGGGCCACAACAAGTAGGGAAATTGTCTCTAAATCAAGCGGCATATGCGCGCCGCTTCATCAGCTAGAACCAAGCGCGCCATACGACCCGCGCAGTAAGCGCGGTACTAGTTTGAGCAGTAAGCGCGCGACAGAGAAGCAACAAACTGCAATGACCCTAAGCAACGTGATCTTTATGGACGAACGAATCTCAAAAACCCAGCCGAGTCGGACTGGGGTGCGCGACCGTCGTTATGCCATTCGCTTTCCTTTCGCCGCCGACGCCGAGCTGATCGACATGGAATCCGGCACCCGCGCCGTAGGAGTTACTTCCGACATTTCTCTCGGTGGATGCTTCGTCTGCACCAGCAAGCCGTTTCCTGTCTCGACCCGTGTCCGCATCACTTTGAATCGCAAAGGCCAGAGCATCGAAGCTCTCGCGGTCGTCCGCATCCTGAAACCGCGCATCGGCATGGGCATTGAGTTTATCGACGTCGAAGGCGCCTACCACGACCTCCTCAACCGCTGGATCGATCAGATTCGTCAATCGCGTTAGAATCTCCACATGGCCATCGATTTACGCTCGCCCGCATTTGAGGCGTGCATCGTCTCCGTTTGGAAGCAAGCTCTCGTCGAATTGGCGAAGACCGTAAATGTGGGTGGCGATTCGTACGCCGTCCGCCGCACCGCAAAAAGCAAACTCGCCCAAGTGGATTTTGAATTTCAAGGCGAGCCGGTCCGCGGCCTCGAGCAAAATCCCAAAACCCAATCGCGTTGGGCACAAATCGCGCGCAAAGGTGAAAAAGTAATGCAGTTCCTGCAAGGTGGTCGCTACGTGGCAGTCGTCTACGGCGGAAAAATCTTCACCTACGGCAAGAAGTAGCGGCCTTCGCTGGTTTCTTCAACTCTCCAAAACTTGATCCATTAATTGGCCGACTGCGCGGTGTGCTTCCAGGATTGAAAATCGATGATCCATCGCTCCGGCGAGGTCGGTATTCGCAAATGCGATGCGGCCGAATGGCGCGCTTCGCAACGTTTCTCGTGGCGCCGGTTTTCCGTCTTTGCCAAAAAAGAATCCAGGCTGTGGATTGCAATACGCGTGTCCCCACCGATTCAAAACAATCCCGGCAATGTCGCGCTTCGCATCGAACCCCGACCCGCGAAACATCAGATCCATCTGCTGGCGGATACGTTCTTCGTACTCCTTGTACGAAGTCGTGAGCATTTCAGCGCGGCCGCGATGTCCTTGTTCTTCCGTCGGCAACCCCGGGTAGGCATACAAAACCTTCAGGGCCAGCACGATCGGCGAGTCCGGCGTAATCGTCGGCTCGACATCTCCGACGAGCGAGCTCCGCACAACATCGAAATAATTCCCGACGCCTTCAAACCATCGGCACCCGCTGATACCCATCTTGTGCAGAAATCGCCAGTTGCGCACCGCTACGTTCGCCATCATGCACGGCGACCGATAAAACTGGGCATAAGCGCTACGCTGCGCCTCACCGAGGTCTCGGCAAACATGCTTTGTCGTCCAACTTCCGCCCGCCATCACCGCCGACCGCGCCTTCACTCGATAAAGTTTCCCGTCGCGCTCATACGTAATCGAAAGCGTCGATGCCTTCGCGGGATCGCCGTCGTGCTGCACCGAAACCGCCGTTGACGACAGCCGCAGCCGCGCCTTCGCCCCGGCAACATCGAGCGCATCGAACTTCACCCGCCCGCGCGTCACGCCATCGACGCCAGGCGCACCCTCGACCGCATCCGGAATCAGAGTCTTCACCATCAACCGCGCAATCGTCGTATTGCCACCGGGGAACATATTTACTGGCGGATCGCCAGATTTGTCGTCGAACGGATAGAGAAACTCGAACGCAAAGTCATTGTATGCCGATAATGCGTCCGGCCCCAGTCCCGAGCCGCCACCTTCCACCGGCGACAAAAACTCGCGGCAGAATTCCCGCGTCATTCCGTAATGCTGGATGTAGTGCTCTTCGAGAGTGATCGAATCCAGTGCGCGCGAAGCCGCGTCGCCGTCGTACTGCGGCCGCTCCCACTTGGATTCTTTGGCTGCCGCGCCCGAAAACCACCGCTCCAATTCCTTTTTCGATTGCTCGCCGACCGGCGCGTTCTGAAATTCCTTGCCGCCCTTGTCGAGCAGCCACATCCCATCTTTCTGCCCAAACTTCGCGCCGAACCAAAATCCGTATTGCCCCTGACCGAGTCCCGAAGAGTCATACGGCGTGCGGCTCAGCTTCCAGTCAGCGACGACGCCTGCGGGCTTTTGATACTGAAGGCGTGGAGCGTGCAACCCGATGGAATCGTAAAAGCGTTCGAGAAAGCTGTGCGGATACTGCGCGAAGTAAATCGCGGAACCTTGATGGCCGACGATGCGTTTGCCGTCCACCTCAAATTCGTTTTGCTTCGCCTCGCCGCCAAAAATCGGATGATTTTCGATGATCAAAACACTGGCGTTGGGGCCGGCAATCCGCCGAAAAAAGAGAGCCGCGGCAATTCCACTGATCCCCCCGCCGACTATGACGCAGTCATAAGTCTCACGCGTGTCGATCGTATCGGCAGGCTCTGCGTTGTCCCGCATCCTGTGCCCAGCCGTGAGCACCTCAAACGTATTCCCATTCGACTTCGCATAGTCTCCGACGCCGCCATACCCATTCCACTCATCCGCAGCCGCAAGGAGTTGCGCCGGCGTCAGCCCCGACATCAACATCGCCCCCGCCCCCAGCAGCGTCGATCCTAAGAAATCCCTCCGCGTAATCCCGTCCGCCATCAAATCCTTTCGCCATAACCAAGGTCACGTAGGGGCGCAGCACGCTGCGCCCCATGTCCGCACGATCTCAACTTCTACTGAGCTCTGATTTTTCCGTTACTTTCCGTCCTACTGCTTCGTGTCCAACGGATGCTTGCTCTTTTCGTAGAATTCATTCTGGATTCTGAGGCTGTTGTCATCCGCCTTCACCACCTTGATGCAATCCACCACCGCCTCAACCCAATTCTTCATGTTCCACTCGCCCAGCTCCTTCGTTGCCGGCGATCCATCCCCCGAATAATGTTCGGGGAATCGTGCATACCACCAAATCCCGGTGTATAGGTCCGATGGCAGCATCACGCGCTTCTGGTCGGCGCCCGATTCGCTCGCTGCGCGATCGATGTGCGCCAGTTCCGGATGCGTGTAGAGCAAATTCGAGCTCTCGTTCTCTCCAGCGTGATAATCGACGCCAGTTGATTTCTTGCCTGGCCCGCCCGGTTTGCTGCGTTCTCCGTCGAGCACATAAACAACGTAGTCCCGCTGCCGCTCCATTTGCGATTGTGCGAAGTAAGGAAGCAGATGCTCGTTCCCGCCATGCCCATTGACGATGATGATTTTCTTGCAGCCATTCCGCGCCATCTCGTCGGTCGTCTCTTGCAGGAGTTTGAGCTGGATATCGACGCTGTACGCAACCGTTCCCGGCTCGTGCTTTGCTTCAAAAATCTGTCCAAAGTAGTACGACGGAAAAATCACCGCGTATTCCTGCTCCGCGCCGTGTTCGGCCGCATAGCGCACGTTCAGCAGGTCGGTGCCGAGCGGCAGATGTGGACCGTGCTTCTCGATAATCCCGATCGGCAGCAAACAAACGCCCTTCGATTGCTGGATCCCCTTAACAAAGTCTCCCGCGGTTAATTCTTCCCACTTCGTGGAAAGTTTTTGTGCATTTGCTTGCCGCGGAACAAACAGTGCGACGACACACAGAGCGATGACAGAAATCAATCGACGATTCATTTCCTCAGTCCTCCAAACGTGCGCATTCTAGCTCCGCCAGCCAATTTCGTCATCATCAAATCGCCATGATTAAATCGATTGAGGAGCGATAGCACCGGCACTCTTGCCTTCGCACGCCAACTCTCCGCGTACCTCTGCGCTCTCCGCGCCTCTGCGTTATCCTTTTCCCGTTTTTTTGTGCCACTCCGAAACACTTCGTCAAAGTTTTCCCTGATACAGCGTTCCATCGGCTCCGACTACAGCATTCTCCTCATCCATTTCTTACAGCGTGTACCTCAAACTTGGCCGATTGCATCAGAAGTGCTACAAACCTTCCCCGACTAGGACATTACTGAGCGATGGGTGCGATGGCCGCGAAACCGCAGTTGATAAAGGAACGCCGAAAAGCTGACATTCGAGAGGGTAACCCGTTCCCACGCGGCGCCTGGTGGGACGGAAAAGGCGTCAACTTCGCTCTGTTTTCCGCGAACGCGACTCGCGTCGAACTCTGCCTTTTCGATGACGAAGGCAAAGAAGAGCGCCAGCGCATCGATCTCCCGGAATACACCGACGAAATTTGGCACGGCTACGTTCCAAACCTCGAACCTGGCGCAGTGTACGGTTACCGCGTTCACGGCCCGTACGAACCGGAAAAAGGCCATCGCTTCAACCACAACAAATTGCTCGTCGATCCGTATGCGCGCGTGCACATCGGCCTTCTGAGATGGGATGACGCCTGCTTCGGATACACGATCGGTTCGCCAGAAGGCGATCTCTCTTTCGATGAGCGCGATTCTGCACCGTTCGTTCCCAAATGCATGGTGGTCGATCCACGATTTGAGTGGCGCCAGGAAACACGGCGTCACCAAGTGCCGTGGGACCAAACGATCGTTTACGAATTGCACGTGCGCGGTT
This sequence comes from Candidatus Acidiferrum sp., assembly GCA_036266605.1. Lineage (GTDB taxonomy): Bacteria > Acidobacteriota > Terriglobia > Acidiferrales > UBA7541 > Acidiferrum. The sequence continues at coordinate 5,831 of DATAMU010000628.1, forward strand.
ACACCAAGCTGCATCCTAAGGTCCCGAAAAGACAGCGCGGCACCTTCGCTGGTCTCTGCCACAAGGACGTCGTCTCCTACATCAAGGCCCTCGGCGTCACGTCCATCGAACTGCTTCCGGTATTCACCTTCGTCAACGATCGGATATTGCTCGACAAAGGGCTGACCGACTACTGGGGCTACAACACAATCGGATTTTTCGCGCCCGACCCGCGCTACGCAGCGGTTCCACGCAACGCGCTGTCGGAATTCAAGGAAATGATCGCGCGGTATCACGACGCGGGCATCGAAGTGATTCTCGACGTGGTGTACAACCACACGTCGGAAGGCAACGAACTCGGTCCCACGCTTTCCTTCAAAGGCATCGACAACGCCAGCTACTACCGTTTGATGCCTGACAAGCCGCGCTACTACATCAACGACACCGGCACCGGGAACACCGTGAACTTGACGCATCCGCGTGTGATGCAGATGGTCACCGACAGCCTGCGCTATTGGGTGCAGGAAACCGAAGTCGATGGTTTTCGTTTCGACCTCGGAACGATTCTGGCGCGCGAACCGAACGGCTTCGACCAGCAAAGCGCATTTCTGAAAACGTGCAGCCAGGATCCCGTGCTCGGAACTGTGAAACTAATTGCCGAGCCGTGGGATATCGGTCCGGGCGGCTATCAGGTCGGCGAATTTCCTCCCGGCTGGGCGGAATGGAACGACAAATTCCGCGACACGGTCCGCAGCTTCTGGAAAGGTGATGAAACGGCCGGCGCGCTCGCTCCGCGCCTCTGCGCCTCGGGAGATATTTTTAATCGCCACGGCCGCAAGCCATGGTCGAGCGTGAACTTTGTCACTGCGCACGACGGCTTCACTCTCAACGATCTTGTCAGCTACAACGACAAGCACAACGAAGCGAACAAAGAAAATAATCAGGACGGCAGCTCGAACAATCACTCCTGGAATTGCGGCGCCGAAGGACCGACCAACGATCCGGCGATCAACGCGTTGCGCGCGAAGCAGATGCGCAACATGCTAGCTACACTGCTGCTCTCCCAAGGTACGCCGATGATTACGGCGGGTGATGAGTTCGCGCGCACGCAGCAGGGAAATAACAATGCGTATTGCCAGGACAACGAAATCAGTTGGGTGAACTGGGCGCAGGCGGCGAAAGGCCGTGCACTCGCCGACTTCACGCAGCAGCTCACGGCGATCCGCAAGCAGTATCCGATCCTGCGGCGCAATCGATTTTTCACCGGCGCATTTAACGAAGAACTCGGGATCAAAGACGTCACCTGGATTCACCCTTCCGGCGAAGAGATGAAAGAAGAAAGCTGGAAGACCGATCGATGCTTCGGCATGTTGATCGATGGCCGCGCTCAGCCGACCGGTTTACGGCGCCGTGGCTCTGACGCGACGCTGCTGATTTTGTTCAACAGCTTTCACGAGGCTGTGCCGTTCGCGATTCCGACTACCGTCGGCAGCGAACATTGGTGCCTCTTGCTTGATACGAACAACGACGACCTAACGATCGAAGCCAAAAACTTCCGGTCGGGCGACAAATACGAAGTCACGCCGCGATCGCTGCACTTGTTCGTCCTCATGCCCGATCCCGCGAATCAATAATCATCGTCATCCTCGCGCGCAGCAGAGGCGGCCCATGGCGCCGGCCACTTTGAGGCTATCTTTGCGATCGGCAAAGTAGCGGGCGTTGATTGCTTCGCTGTTTAGATCTTCAATGTGGCGGTAGCCGATTTCCTTCAGTGCCGCTTCCAATTCCGGCGGCGCAAAAAATCCCTTGAACGGTTCGCCGGCTGCGGCTACGCGTTTCATGATCGCATCCAGAACCAACTTCCCCATTGTATTGAGCAAATGGCGATGCACGGTGTAGTCAAAGACGATTCCATTTTCCGGCGACATGGAGTGGATAAAGCGCAGCGTGTCGTACACGGTCTGGTTTTCGAGATACATCGTGACGCCGAGCCAGGAGAAGAA
>DATAMU010000629.1:0-3355 GCA_036266605.1 Candidatus Acidiferrum sp.
GAATTCGTATTGCCGCGACGCGCCGCTGGTTTCGATGCCGGTTGCGAGGTCGCGCGTGGCGTGGCGGCCGAAGCTGCTGCGGCCCAGTGAGCCGAGCAAATCTTGGAGCGTCTTGAAGCCCAGAAAGTCGATCGTTTTGTCAGTGATTTCGAAACGCGCTTGGGTGTCGCGGTCCTGTGCCTGGCCGACCTGGCCACGCGCGCTCGATTGCGGTGGCGGCGTGACTTGCGGCGGCTGCTGCGGATTGATATAGCCTTCCTGCGCCATGCGCTCCATCAATTTTTCGATGAGGTCTTTTACTTCTTGGCTCTGGCGGGCGTTGGGGTTTTGAAGCATTTCGCGAAGCTCGTCGCTCATCGCGCCTTCGGGCATCAAGTCGCCCTCTTGCAGAGCGCGCAAGATCGCGTCTTTGAGAGCTTCCATCGATTTCTCGGGATCCATCTCCGAAACGCCGTAGAACTGCGACTCGAAGCCGCTTTGAAGAAAGAAATTTCCGAGTTTCTTGACCAGCTCTTCCAGGTCGATGGCATCGGCCGGTTCGCCGATGTATTTGCCGTATTTGATGAATTTCATCGTTGGCCCCAGTGCGACTGCGATTGCTGAGTGCTAGTTAAACTGCCGGCGCGGACGATTCGGATTTTCGCGCTGCTCCGGCTGCCGTGGCTTTTCTGCGAAGTAGCCTCGTTCCTCGCTGCGACCGATACGGCGATGGGCCCAGAGACCTTCGAGGATCATTTCGGCCGCTGCGGAAGCGGAGCCGGCGTCTTTGCGATCGCTGACGCCGAGCTTGCCGACGTGTTCCATCAGGCCTTGGATTTTAGAGAGCTGCTCGTAGCGTTCGGAGGTGCTCGCCAATTCCGGCAGCTTTAGCTCGCCGCCAAGTTCGAACCACTGAATCACCGGCTGGAAGCTGACCTCTCCGAACCGCTTGCTGAAAACGCGTCCAACCGCGGAGCGAATCAGCTCGCGCGCGATGGTGTCGGCGCCTTTGAGTTCGCCCTCGTATTCGAGCTCCAGCTTGCCGGTAATCGCTGGGAGGGCAGCGTAAATGTCGGCAATGCGTGCGATGCCGCATTTCTCGCCGGTGCGAGCGGCGCGCTGTTCGGCGCTGCTCACCGCGCTTTCGAGTGTGGTGATCGGCAATCGCTGGCTGACGCCGGATCGTTTGTCGACACGCTTGTCTTCGCGCGCTTGAAACGCGATTTCTTCGATCACTTCACGTAGGTAGTCAGGAACGTCGATTTTGCGCGCTGGATCGCGGCCGACCCACGCTTCTTGATTCGTGACCGTCATACCCTCGGCGACGGTGGAGGGATAGTGTGTACGAATTTCGGCGCCGATGCGGTCTTTGAGCGGCGTGATGATTTTTCCGCGCGCGGTGTAGTCCTCGGGGTTCGCGGTAAAAACGATCAGCACGTCGAGCGGAAGACGCAGCGGGTAACCCTTAATCTGAATATCGCCCTCCTGCATGATGTTGAAGAGGCCGACTTGAATTTTCCCGGCCAGGTCGGGCAGTTCATTGATCGCGAAAATGCCGCGATTGGCCCGCGGCAACAGGCCGTAGTGAATCGTCAGCTCGTCGGATAAATCGCGACCGCCGCGTGCGGCGCGAATTGGATCGACGTCGCCGATGATGTCGGCAATGGTGACGTCTGGCGTCGCGAGCTTCTCGACATAGCGCTGATCGCGCGGCATCCAGGCGATCGGAGTCGCGTCGCCTTCGGCAGCAATCTTGTCTTTGCAGGCACGGCAGAGTGGGGCAAACGGGTTGTCGTTGATTTCGCATCCGGCAACCACAGGGATCTCCGGGTCGAGCAAGTTCGCCAAGCCGCGGAGGATGCGGCTCTTCGCCTGTCCTCGAAGGCCGAGCAAGATGAAATTGTGTCGCGATAAAAGGGCATTGACGATCTGTGGAATAACGGTGTCTTCGTAGCCGTGCACGCCCGGAAAGAGCTGGTCGCCTTTTTCGATCGCGCGCAGCAAATTGCGTCGAATCTCGTTCTTCACAGAAACTGCTCCCGTGCGCGCGTCAAAATCGGGAATGCTGCGCAGCTCGCCAAGTGTCCGCGGCTTAGGATTTCCCGATCGCGACTGCGTTGTAGCGGTGGTGCTGGTCATGAGGTCCCCATTCAGCGCGGCGGTTACAACCGCGCCAGAATCAATTCACTGCGCTGCCGTTTCCTTCTGCGTGCTGCCGTTGCGATTCAATCTTTTGTAGATGCGGCGCCCACTCTCGTAGGTACGTGAGCAGCCGTTCCTGGCGATCGGCTTCCGATCTTGATTCGAGCACTTGCTGCTTCCACATCAAATCCATCGGGAGCGTGCCGGCGATCGCATAGGACAACTCGTCCAGCTCCAGGCCCTGCACGTTGCGAGGATAGTCCCCAAACACGATGGTGTGGCACACCTCGTAAAGCTCGATCAACTCGCGCCGCTTTCGCGCATCTACCGATCGTTCGCGGTCGTCGAGATAGTCGACCGTGCCTTCCAACAACATGCCGTCCTCATATTCGTTGGCGTTTATCAGCTCGACGATGCGAAACGGGGCGCGTCCGACCGCCACAATGTCCATTCGACCGTCGTGGTAGCGCTTCGCTACGTCAAGCACCTCCGCAGTGCAGCCGACGCGGACCAGTCCTTTCGGAGCTACGAGCAGCATGCCGAACTCGCTTTTGTTTTCGATGCAGTCGTGCACCATTCGGCGGTATCGCGGCTCAAAAATGTGCAGAGGCAAATCGCCGCCGGGCAAGAGAACAACGTTGAGAGGGAAGAGCGGGATGCGTTCGGGCCGCGTTGAACCCATGGCTCATGATAGCAGACGGAGCGACAACCGTCGAAATCACTGCGCCAGTCAGAGTGAAATCGCGCGAATTGGGCTTCGAATCGGGAGGTCGCTGACGACGCGGTCGATGAACATTACTGCAGCTCTGCGAGCAGCGATTCCATTTCAGATCGAGCGTGCTGATCGCCCTTGGCGCTCGCCTTGTTGATTCCATCGACGAGAATCTTGCAGGCATCATCGACGCGCGATTCGCGGGAGAGTAGCTGCGCATACATCAGATACGCGGGCACATAATCTGCGTTGCGGTTTAGCAACTCGCGAAATTGTTGATCGGCAGCGGCGGCATCGCCCGAATTCATGCATTCCATCGCCAAACCATAGCGCGAGAACGCATCGTCCGGCTTATTCGCCACGAATGCTTCCAGCATCTGGCGCCGAGTCTTCTTTTGTTCAGTCATGAGCCAAGTATAGGGTGACCGAGGAGAGCAGCCAAATCCGAATCGGAAACGGCGCTGATCGTCGCCCCCCGGTTGAAACCTCGCCGATGCCTGCATATAATCCGCGCGGTCAACG
>DATAMU010000630.1:0-4456 GCA_036266605.1 Candidatus Acidiferrum sp.
AGCAGCGTTTCATCGTGGCGATGAATCACGGTCAGAAAGAAGAAATTCTGGCTGCGCAGATACTGTTCAATCCCGCTGATCACCAGCGAGCCATAAGCATCGCCGATCTCTTCCGCAATCACGCCAATGGTGTACGTTCGCTGCAAGCGCAGCGAACGCGCCAGGTAATTTGGCCGATAGTTCAGATCCTTCGCCGCGGCGAGGATGCGCTTCTTCGTCCGCTCGGGAATCGAGCGCGCCGCTGCGGAATTGTTCAAGGCTGCCGAGATCGTGCCGGGCGTTAGACCCAAGCGTTCGGCGACAGTCTTCAGGGTTACCCGCGGCTCCCCCTTTGGGGCGGGATTCTTCTTGTCAGGGTTGGTCATGCACCGAAAGCTCCAGTCGCTGGAGCCTCTTTTCTCCAAACGGGGGACAGGCACAAATGTTGACGTACACATTACGCGAAATAGCCGAAAAAAGTAACGGGAGGGCCACAAATCCTCGGTGAACGAAAAAGAGGCGTCCGCCGAAAGATTCGGCGCCGCAAATTCAAAACCTCTAGCACAACCCCCTTTCCTCCCATAAAATGGCCGCCGTCCGCCGGAACACAATCTCGGACCTCGAGGTCATCGTGCACCGTCTCGCAAAAAATATTTTGCCGGTCGTCGGCTTCGCTCTCATTCTCTCGTTCATCAGCGCGCTTCCAGTCAAAGCCTCCGACAACGGCCTCGCCAAAACTCCGCCGATGGGCTGGAACTCCTGGAACAAATTTCACTGCCACGTCAGCGACGACATGATTCGCGGCATGGCCGACGCCATGGTCTCCAGCGGCATGAAAGACGCCGGATACGAATACATCGTCATCGACGATTGCTGGCAGGTCAGCCGCGACGCCGCAGGCAACATCGTTCCCGATCCTCAGGGGTTTCCGAACGGCATCAAGGCCCTCGCCGATTACGTCCACTCCAAGGGTTTGAAATTCGGCATTTATTCCGACGCAGGCACGCAGACCTGCGCAGGCCGTCCCGGGAGCGCCGGCCACGAATTTCAGGACGCAATTCAATACGCCGCATGGGGCGTCGATTATTTGAAATTCGACTGGTGCCACACCGGTAAAGACTCCGGCAAAGCCAACGCCGAGTGGGCGTACGCCACCATGCGCGATGCTCTCAAATCCTCCGGCCGCCCGATTCTCTTCAGCATTTGCGAATGGGGCAGCAACAAGCCGTGGCTTTGGGCTGCTGACATCGGCAACATGTGGCGCACCACGGGCGACATTTCCGATTGTTGGGACTGCGACAAGCACGGCCTCAGCTTCGTGAAAATTATCGACGCGGAAGACGGCCTCGAAACCTACGCCGGTCCCGGCCACTGGAACGATCCCGACATGCTCGAAGTCGGCAACGGCAAAATGACCAACGTCGAATACCGCGCTCACTTCAGCCTCTGGGCTTTGCTCGCGGCGCCGCTCATCGCCGGAAACGATCTCCGCGACATGAGCGCCGAAACAAAAGAAATCCTCATGAACAAAGAAGTGCTCGCCGTCGATCAGGATGCCGCCGGAATCCAGGGCCATCGCGTTAAAAAAGATGCCGACCTCGAAGTCTGGTCGAAGCAATTGCAGGACGGTGGCCGCGCCGTCGTTCTCTTCAATCGCCGTGCTTCCGAATCGTCGATCTCGTTTGCGTGGGAAGACATTGGCTATCCCGCACATCTCAACGCGAACGTCCGCGATCTGTGGGCCCATAAAGACCTCGGCAAGCACGATGGGAAATTTGTTGCGGTTGTACCGTCGCACGGAGTCGTCATGGTCAAGGTGATGCCGCAGTAGTCTGCTAGCGATCGAAATACACTAGGAGAGCGAATGAGCGTCCGACTCGGAGCCAGGATCTTGCTGTGCGTTGCGATGATGTTTGCGTTCGTTGCCGTATTGCCGCCAGGCGCGCACGCGAACACGCACGCCGCCGCAAACGGCGGCGCCGTCGGAATGTTCGAAGACCACGCCGACGTCGGCAAGGTCCTCCACCCCGGCGCCACGGATTACGACGCAACCGCGAAAACCTACACCGTCACCGGCAGCGGCAACAATATGTGGATGACCGGCGACGAGTTCCAATTCGCCTGGAAAAAAATGTCGGGCGACCTCGCGATCGGCGCCAGCATTTCCTTTTACGGCATCGGCGGCAACGCGCATCGCAAAGCCGTGCTGATGATTCGTCAGTCGCTCGACGCCGATTCCGTTTACGTCGATGCCGCGCTCCACGGAAATGGCCTCACCGCGCTGCAATATCGCGAGGAAAAAGGCGCCAACACCAAAGACATCGAGTCCGCCGATTTCTCGACGCAGCGCATGCGCCTCGAAAAACGTGGCGACTTTTTCTATCTCTACGCTGCCGGCGGCAGTGCCGACATGCACCCGGTGGGCGCATCCATCCGCCTTCCGATCAAAGGCGATTTCTACGTCGGCATCGGCGTGTGCTCCCACGACAAAGACGTCAGCGAGACCGCAGTATTTTCCAACGTCGGCATCTCCCCGCTTTCTCCGATCACTCCCGACAGCCCGCCGCCCGTGCTTCATAGTTCGCTCGAAACGCTCGCGATCACGTCCGATACGCGCCACGTCATCTACGTCGCGCCCGAAAAGTTCGAAGCGCCCAACTGGTCGCGCGACGGCAAAACTCTCTATTTCAATCGCAACGGCCGTATTCTCAACATGCCCATCGAAGGCGGCCCGATTCGCATCATCGACACAGAATCCGCGATCGCGTGCAATAACGACCATGGGCTCTCGCCCAACGGCGCTCTGCTCGCCATCAGCGACAACTCCAGCGCAAAAGACAATCGCGAGTCCGTCATCTACATCGTGCCCGCGACCGGTGGTTCGCCCCGTCGTATCACACAGCGTTCTCCGTCGTATTGGCATGGCTGGTCGCCCGACGGGCAGACCCTCGCCTTCACCGGCCAGCGCAACGGCGAATTCGACATTTACACCGTTCTCGCGGCAGGCGGAGAAGAAACGCGCCTCACCACCGCGCCCGGACTTGACGACGGCCCCGAGTATTCGCCCGACGGAAAATATATTTATTTCAATTCTGAGCGCACCGGCACGATGCAAATCTGGCGCATGAATCCCGACGGCACGGGACAAGAGCAAGTCACCAACGACGAATGGAACAACTGGTTCCCGCACATTTCGCCCGATGGAAAATGGATGACGATTTTAAGTTACGAAAAAGATGTGAAGGGCCATCCCGCAAATCAAAACGTCATGCTCCGCCTGATGTCGCTCAGCGACAAGAAAATCAAAGTCCTAACGCACTTGTTCGGCGGCCAAGGCACCATCAACGTCCCCAGTTGGTCCCCCGACAGCACCTCAATCGCCTTCGTCAGCTTCGAGTTGCTCTCCGGCAAGCCCTAACCGCAGTCGCGTGACAACCATTTGGCTGGTGTAGGGGCGCAGCACGCTGCGCCCCAGCTTGCCACGACGTCAACTTCATCTCGACGCCGTTTTTTCTTCGCCTCGCGATGCTGCCTCTAATCCATCAATTCGCCGGCTCATCCTCCCCATCATCCTCGTCCGCCACGGCTGCTTTCTTTTCTTTCTTCTCCTCGTCCTTCACCGCGGGCGCCGCCTTTTTCTCCGGCTCCGCTGCCGCCTTCGACAATCCCTGCGACTCATAAATCGCATTGAAAAAGAATTTGTACGTCCCGTGTGACTGCCCCCGCCACTGCGGCCGGAACCCAATCAAATACACGCGCCCTTTCCCGTACTGCACTTCAACCGCAGCCGCCTTCCCCTGAATCTTCTCCGGATGCAACAAATATCCGCTCATCAACGGACTCTGATCTTTCGGATACGCCGCCAGAATCCGCCCGCGAAATCCATCCTTCGCTTCAAACGCCGGCCCGCGCTCAAACATCACGATCGGATCGTGCGGCAATCCCCACACCGCCGACGCGCCAGAATCTTGAATCTCCACTCGCAGCAAGCAGCCCGAGCAAAAGAAATCCTCGTCCTTCACGCCGGCTAAAACGTTTTTAACCGGCAAGCCAAGATCTTCGATCGCAAACAGCGATGCATTGTTGAACGTGATGAGCGATCCGCCCGCGCGTACAAACTCGCGCAACGCGATCGTTCCCGATTCGCCGATTCCGCCGGTGTACATTCCGGGGACAACGCCGGGACCAAAACCACTGCGAATCCGATCGGGCGACTGGTCCGGAATAATGATCGCGTCGTAGTGGTCGCGCAGATTCCCCGCCTGAATATCGCCGTTGCGAACCGTGATCGGCGCAAATCCGTAGTTCTCCAGAATCCAACGCGTCCACCCTTCGTCGATGTTTGCAACCCACGAGCGATAGAGCCCGACGCGAGCCTTCTTGATTGCCACGACATCTTTAGGTGACGCCGCAATCGCTTTCACTTTCAACGAATCGTCGCCGCTGATTTTTTTCAGCTTCTCGCGATCGAATCCCG